>DASXIH010000299.1:0-6573 GCA_036498125.1 Thermoanaerobaculia bacterium | reverse complement strand
GTGCCACGAAGCCGAGGCCCAGCATGCTGAGGCCGACGATGACCATGAGCGAGACCAGCAACGCCGATCCGCGCTCGCGGCGCATTTTCTTCCAGAGGGCAGTGATCTTCTTCATACGCTGTCCTATCAATCGCATCCGTTCGGGTTGGAGACGCTGGCACTGGCCGAGTAGTTGATGTTGCACGACTGCGTGACCGTGGTGCTTGGCGTGTTCACCGAGGTCGTGTAGGTCACGCAGACGCCGGTGAGCGGCGTCGAGGAAGGTTTGTAGCTGTAGTCGACCTCGAAGGTGATGCTGCTGTTCGCGGCGATGGTCGTGCCCCCCGGCGCCGTGGCGGTGAGCGGGCTCGTGCCGGAGTTGAGCGTGACCGTACCGGTGCTGAACACGACCTTGCTGATCGTATTGCCGGAGCCGAGGCTGCCGAACTCCAGGAGCACGGAGTTGACCGTGATCAGCTGGCTCGTGCGGTTGTAGATCGTGATCGTGTTGGCCTTGTTGCCCGTCGGACCGGAGGGGTTGAACAGGTTGCTGATGATCGCGGTGTCCGCGGCGCTCGACTGCGGACGCAGCACGCAAGGCACCTGCGTGACGTAGTAGGTGTACTTCGTCGTCGTCTTGCACCCGTTGCTGTCCGCGAGCGTGATGTCGATGCGGTACGTCTGGTTGTTCTTGCCGGAGATGTACGGGTTCGAGAACTTGATCGGGCTCGAGCCGGTCCACGTCTGGGTGGTGACGCCCGACAACGCGTTGCCGGAGGTATCGAGGTAGTCGACGTAAACCGTCTTCACCGAGTTCTCCGTCACCGTGATCATGTCGATGTTCGGCACCATGAGGAACGGCGACAACGTGGTCGCGCCGGTGCCGGACGTGTCGGTGGTCTTGCGAAGCGTCTGGGTGTTCGCAAACGTCGGCGTACTGCCGCTGTACGTGCAGTACTGGGTGACGTAGCGCGTGTAGGTCGACGAGGTGCAGCCGTTCGCGTCGACCAGCGCCATGTCGATCTGGTAGATGTGATTGGGCGTCGTGGTGACGTTCGTGGCCGGCCAGGTGATCGTCACGACTCCGGCCGAGGCCGTGTAAGAGGCGGTGGCGAAGGCGGTGCTGCTGGTCACGTCGGTGACCGTGACCTTCAGCGTCTTCATCGAGCTCTCGGTGACCTTGATCGTGCCGCCGGTGAGGATCTGCCACGCGTTCGCGCTAGAGGTTCCCGTGTGCGTCGCGTCGCCCTGGACGAAGGCCGGTGTTCCGCCTCCATAGGCGTTGCAGATCTGGGTGACGTAGTACGTTTCCTGCCGGTTGCACCCGTTGACGTCGGCGAGCGTCGCGGTGATCTGATACGTCTTGCCGTACGTCAGCGTCGGCCAGGTGAACGTCTCCGACGTCCCCGTGAGGCTGGCGGTCGTTATTGTCCCGCCGGTGCTGGCATCGGCCACGACCAAGCTCGTGCTCGCGAGGTCGGACGCGGACCACGAGATGGTTTGGCCCGGCTTCAAGGACCACGGCGTGGCGAGCGCGGTACCGTTGTTCGTCTGCGTGGCGCTGGAGACGGCGTTCGGACCGTTGTACGTACAGACGCCGCCGTTGATCGTGAAGAAGACGGTCTCCGTGTAGTAGTTGCCGCTGGTGTCCCTCGCGACGAAGTCGGCGGTGTAAATGATGCCGGATACCAGTCCGGGGTCGATGGGCCACGCGTACGGGCTGGCCGAGCCGGAGACGTGATCGATGAGCTTACCGTTGCCCGTGATGTAGATGTCGAGGTAGCTGAGGTTATTCGCCTTGAACGTGATCACGCTGTTGGCGCTGTAGAGATCCCACGGTTGTGCGGCGCTTCCGTTGCCTGCGTTGGCGACATTGACGGTGACCGGATCGGTGACGATGCTGGTGTAATAGCCGGCAGGCTCAGTCACCGTCACAGGGCTGCTCGTCGCGGAGCAGGAGTTCGTCGAAGCGACGAGCGAATAGGTGTACTGGTACGACCGTCCCGCCGCGTCCGTCATCGGGACGTAGTCTTTGTAGGTGACCGTGTTGCCGCCGTACGAGGCGCCGTTGAGCGGATCGGTCGAGTCCCACTGGCCGGGGATGTTGATGGTCACGGGCGTGGCGCTCGTGGGTTGGATCTGCGTCCGCGTGAGAATGTAGTTGTCGATCTTCACCGGCTGCGCGGGGGTGCTCGTGTCCTGGGTGACCTTGTCGAACGTCAGGTAAAGCGAGCAATTCACGCTGGCGCCGCGGAGGGTTCCGGCCGGCGGGCAGTAGTCGGCGCCGGTGGCCTGGCGCGTGACGGCGAAGTTGGTCGGTGCTTTCGGCGGAGCGGCGGCCGCCGCGATGCCGTGTTGGGCGTCGCTGCTCACGTCGGGGAGATAGGCGCTCTTGGCGACGCTGACCTGCGCCGGCTCGTTTTCGGTCGCGTTGTTGACGCAGTCGCTCGCCACCGCCTGAATGCGGTAGTAGAAGTCGGTGCACGCCGGGACGTAGTCGTCGAGCGTGGCGACGCCGTTGATGTCGACGTACGGCTGCACGCCGTTGGTCTCGCTGGCGATCAGGTCGGCGGTGCCGCTGTCGGGGTCGAAGCTCTTGTTCGCCGCTCCCTGGACGCGGTAGACGCGATAGGCGATGTTCTCCGCCGGAGCGATGCCGGACTGGGCGACCGGATTCGCCCCCGCCGAGGCGCCTGTGGAGTCGATGCAGGTGAGCGTCGGGGAGCCTGTGTAGAGAACGGGGGTCTGCCACGTCAGACGAATGCGGTTCGTCAGATTCGTCGTGGCTCCCTGGCCGCTGCCGAATGTCGGATGGTTGGGCGTCGTGGTGTTCGTCGCCTTGAGGTGCACGGTCTCGGCGGTCTGCGCGTCGCCGTAGCCGTTGGAAGCCTCAATGCGGAAGTAGTAGACCGTTCCCGGATTCAGCGGCCGGGGGAAGTAAGCCTCGGTGACGTTTCCGACGGGGTAGCCGTTGCTGAACGTACAGCTCGCGCATCCGTCGTTGTTCGTGTCGACGTCGTAGATGATCGCGTAGAAGTCGACGTTGCCGTCCTTCGGCGCCTGCCAGGTGAAGTAGGGGACGGAGCAGGCGCCGTAACAGGCGGTCTTGAGGATCGGCGACTCCGGCTGCAGGAGTAGTTCTTCCTTGACGGCGCGCTTGCCGACGTTGCGCGGGACGATGAGGCTCGTGAGCTGGTATTGGCGGTATTGAGAAACCGGGACGCCGTTCGCGTCCTTCGGCGTGCTCGCTCCGGTCGTATCCGTCGCCGTCGTTTCCAGCGGGCTCGAGTAGTTGGCGTCCGCCGCCGACTCCATGCCGATCAGCTCGACGCGGACCGACTGAATGGAGGAGCGGACGGAGCGCTCGTTGATGACGGCCTGCGCGTTCGAGGCGTCGTACTGGCCCGCGCCGTAGATCGGGGTGAGCGCCGTGGTCGAGCCGGACTGGTCGCTGTAGTAGCTGAACTTGAGGCTGCGGACGTTCGTGGCGATCGGGACGGCGTTTCCGACGGGGTCCGCGGCGCTGTCCGGAATGTCCGCGTCTTTGAGGGTGATGCGGTAGAGGGTGTAGGGAGGATAGTTGTTCGTCGTGTCGTAGCCGCTGATGACGACGTGGCGCTCTTTGTCGGTGCCGGAGCCGCCGTGGTACGCCGTGCGCGGCTTCGCGACGTCGGCGTAGAAGTCGATGGTGCTCTTGTTGGCGTTGACGTTTCCGGAGTTCGACTTCAGGGCGTAGGTGACGATCTCGTTGTTCGCGGTGGTGACGACCGGGAACGCGTCGGCTTCGTAGGTGTCGGTCAGGTCGGACGGGTTGCGGCCGCTTCCCTCGCGGCCGTTGTCGTAGCCGGTGTTGTAGTTGAAGTTCGCGCGGAAGACGATGGCGCCGTCGCCCATGTACTCGATCTGTTCGTCGGGCTGGCGCTGGTAGTTGACGCCGCTGTCGGAGGCGCCGCTGGGGTCGCCGTTGCGGTTGTAGTCGAAGCCTTCGATGCGGAGGTCGGAGACCAGCTTGTCGAAGCCGATGCGCGTGTTCTGCTGTACGTCGCTGGCCTGGACGCCCGACTTGAAGACGCGGTTGTTCCGGTCGTACATCAGCAGCGCGGCGAGCATGACGATCGTGAAGATCGCCGTCGCCACGAGCACTTCCGTCAGTGTGAAACCGCGTTGCCGTTTCTGTGTGCGCATTGCTTCGTCCTTCCGGGCTTTACGACCGCTGGGTCTTGACCGCGTCCACAATCAGGGTGCGGTGCCGCTTGTTGGAGACCGTTTCATCCCACGTCAGCACGACGCGGATCTGGAGGAGGTTCGAGGTGGGGACCGTGGCGGTGTCGGTCGCGGGGTCCGCCGGGTTCAGGCGCGGCATGAAGATCATCGTGATCTGCGGATTGACGAACTTCGGCGTCATCAACCCGAGCCACGCGTTGATCAGGCCCGCCTTGTCCTTGTTCGCGTCGCTGGCATCGGCGTTCGTTCGCAGGACGCAATTCGTGTACGTCTTCCCTTCGACCGTCGTCGAGGCGGTGAGCGTCGCTCCCGCATATCCCGATGACGACGAGGGCGCGAGTCCGAATTTGTCGTACACCTCGCCGTGCGTCATGTGCGAGAGATCCTCGGTGATGCGCGTCGCCACCGAGACCGCCGCCGTGACCTGCTTGCCGGCGTAGACGTTCCGGCGTCCCATCACGAAGAGGGTGGCCACCGAGATGATCACGACCGCCGTGATCGCCATCGCCACCAGCACCTCGACGAGGTTGAACCCGCGCTGCAACTTCTTCATCTCTCCCCCAATTACCCGTGCGACGCGGTCACGTTCATCGTGCCGACGCTGAGAAGCTGGATCTTGAATTGGTTGTAGTTGACCGACTTGAAGTTCGTCTTCAGCCAAAACGTGCCGGGTGCCTTGTTGGCGTCTTCCGCGTTGATCGCGCTCCCGTCGATGCCGAAGATGATGTCGGGCCGTCCGTCTGACGCCACGGTCGTGCTGCCGTCGTTCTTGTATGCGTCGCCCACCGGCTCCGTGGCGTCATTGGCAAAGGTGACGCCCTGATCGAGGTAGCGGACCGTCGGCTGCGTCGCCGTCCACGCTGTGACGTTGCCGCTCGAGTCTTCCGTCGCCTCGAAGATCGTGTACTGGCCCGGGTCGGTATTCGGAAGGAACGAGATGCGCGTGTGCACGTGCCTCGTCACCGCCCGTTGCCGGGCGTAGCGGAGCGCGGTCTGGAAGTACGACGCCGAGCTCCGGATCCGGTTCGCACGGAGGTAGTTCATGAAGAACGGGACGCTCACGCCGGTGATCAGGCCGATGATCGCGACGACGACGAGGGATTCGGCAAGCGTGTAGCCGCTCTGGCTCGAGCGGGTTCGTGCGGTCTGCATGGGGGCGCTCCTTCTGCATGGCGGCTGCCATACGGTTGGGGTTGGGTTAAATGAAGAAAGGCCGTGACTTATCGCGATTGCGATGATGGTAGCGCGATTTCAGGTTGCGCGAAACTGTTACCTTTCGTATCAGCCGCGTCGCCGAACTTCAGGGTCACCTCGGCGCCCGCTCCCGGCGTTCCGTTCAGTTCCACGTCGCCGCCGTGGAGGAACATGATCTTCCGCGTCAGCGAGAGGCCGAGGCCGAAGCCTTTCGGTTTGTCGGACTGGAAGGGGAGAAGGAGGCGCGCTGCCGTCGCCGGATCGAGGCCGATGCCGCTGTCGATGACCCTGATCGCCCGCGGCTCGAACTGCACGCGAATCTCCTTGCGCGGCGTTTCTTCGACGGCGTCGACGGCGTTGCGAAGGACGTTCTCGACGGCGCGGGCGATGAGCGCGCGATCGCCTTCGATCGTCGGTGCCTCGCCTTCGATGGTGAACGCGACCTCGGGGGCGGCGTCTTTCAGGCGATCGACGATCGGCGTCACGATGCCGCCGAGATCGACGTCCTCGATCTGGAGCTGCATCGGACGGCCGAAGGCGAGGAGGCGCTCCACCGCCGCGGAGAGGAGCGTCGCCTCGTCGCTCGCCGCTTTCACCCGCGCGTCCGCCTCGTCGGGGAGCGTCGAGCGCCGCGCGAGGCGCAGATAGCCGAGGATCGTCGAGAGCGAGTTGCGGAACTCGTGCGCGATGCCGGCGGAGATCTCGCCGAGGTCGGCGAGGGTCTGCATCGTCCGGACGCGCGCCTCGAGGTCTTTGACCGGCGTGAGGTCGGTGAAGAGGGCGAGCGTGCCGAGCGTCTCGCCGGTCGCGTCGATGAGAGGGACGGCAGTGACGCCGAGGGTGATGGTGCCGCGCCGCGTGGCGTGCTCGATCTCCTGGCGCGCGATCGCCTGCGGCCGCGTCTCCGGTGCGAGGACGTGCGCCAAGGTGCCTTCGCCGAGGAGCTCGCGAGTCATCTTCCCCGCGACCGGCGCGTCGGCGTCGATCGCGAGGATCTCCCTCGCGGCACCGTTCATCTGGACGACCCGGCCTTCGGTATCGATCGAGATGAACCCGGAGGTGAGGCTGCGGGTCAGCGTCGCGCTGACGAGCTCCAGTTCGTCCGCGCGGCTCTTGAGGCGGGCGATCGTGTCGCGGAAGGTCTGGATGAGGTAGTCCGTCTCCTCTTGCGCGACG
>DASXIH010000298.1:0-23748 GCA_036498125.1 Thermoanaerobaculia bacterium | reverse complement strand
AGGAAACCGTAGCCAGGGTGGATCGCGTCGGCCTTCGACTTCTTCGCCGCGTCGATGATGCGGTCGATGCGAAGGTAACTCTCGCGCGAGGGTGCAGGGCCGACCGGCAGCGCCTCATCGGCGTAGACCACGTGGAGGGCGGCGCGATCGGCATCCGAGTAGACGGCAACGGTTGGGTAACCCATCTCGCGGCACGCCCGGATGACGCGCACCGCGATCTCGCCGCGATTCGCTACGAGAACTTTCACGCGCCGCGCATTTTATCGATAAGATCGCGCCGATGGCCGACGAGTCGATTCACCAGCAACGCATGCAGATCCTTTCCGGCGTCGTCACGGCCCTGCTCGACGAGCTCAAGGCCGGAAACGGCGACAAAGACCGCCGCCGCCAGGTCGAAGAGTGGATGCGCACCCTCGCCGAGAAGTACCCCGAGTTCAAGATCGAGGTCGGCCTGCGCGACTACTACCTCGCCGAAGCCGCGAGACTCCGCACCGACTTCGACAAGACGCCGGACCTGTCGGAGAAGCTCTCGCTGGGAAGAGCGATCGAGTCGTTTCTCGATCGCGCCGCGGATTACGACCGGCGCATCAGCGGTACCTGAATCTGGTGCCCAAGGCCGGACTCGAACCGGCACGGATTTCTCCACACGCCCCTCAAACGTGCGCGTCTACCAATTCCGCCACTTGGGCAGGCGATTCAAAGAGGCCGGCTACTTCTTTACCGGAGCTGGTACGGTCGGGGCTGCGGTCCGGCCGCTCATGACCGAGGCGCGAGGGTGCGCCTGAAGGATCGCGAGGGCCATCGACGTCAGAACGAACGCCACGAAGAATCCGGTCGTCAACTTGTGCAGGAGCGTCGTCGCGCCGCGCGCGCCGAACGCCGTCTGCGACCCGCCGCCACCGAAAGCGCCGGCGAGGTCCGCCCCCTTGCCCTGCTGCACGAGCACGACGAGGATGAGGAAGATGCTGATGACGACATGAATGATGACGAGTAATACGGTCATGGATTCTCCGAGTGCCTTGCTGCAAACCCGGCAAGGGTGCGAATTCTTCCCGGAAACGGCTCAGCCGTCAAGCTGCTGAAAGCGCCCGCTGGATCGCGAGAAACTTCTTCGAATCGAGGCTCGCGCCGCCCACCAGGAACCCGTCGATCGCCCCGTTCGCGACGAGGTCGGAAACGTTCTCCGGCGTGACGCTTCCACCGTAGAGGATCGGGCCGTCGTGGAGCGCTTTCGGCCACGAGTAGCGGACCGCGGAGCGGATGTGGCCCACCGTTTCGGCGCACATGGCGCCCGTCGCGTTGCGTCCCGTCCCGATCGCCCAGATCGGCTCGTACGCGATGATGACTTCCTTCGCCTTCTGCAGCGATTCGGAGACGACGGCGTGGACCTGGTCGGCGAGAAAGCGCGTCACCTCTCCCGCATCGCGGGTCCGGAGGTCTTCGCCGATACAGAGCACCGGCGTCAGTCCGTGGTCGATCGCCATCGCGAGACGGCGGCCGACCAGCGCGTCGTCCTCGTGGTAGACGGTCCGGCGCTCCGAGTGGCCGACGATGACGAACGTGACGCCGACGTCCTTCAGCATCTGCGCCGAAACCTCGCCGGTGAACGCCCCTGACGGCCGGTCCGCGCAGTTCTGGGCGGACACCGCGACCTTCCGGGCAATCTTCGCAACGTCATCGACATAGACGAATGGGGGGGCGACGACCAGCTTCGCCCCGGCCGGCACCCCCTCGAGAGCTCTCATGTAGGGGTCAATGCCCTCCGGCGGGATGTTCATCTTCCAGTTGGCGATGGCGTAACGGTTCGGCATGCGGTGCGAAGTCTACTGCTGGTGGGGGTGCACATCGGTCCTGCAGACCCTCCACATCTGCCTGTCAGATCCCTAACGCCTGTCGCGTCCATCGAAGGGGATGGCGATCCGATCCCGCACGTGCGCGGAAAAGACCCAGACCCCTGAGGCATCCGATCTGAGGGGGCAGCGGAGTCGATGATGAAGGTCTGCGGAAAAGATCCAGACCCCTCGGCCTCACGACCCGCTAGCGATCCGGTTCTTACCGGCGCGCTTGGCCTCGTAGAGCCGCTCGTCGGCGCGGCGGATCAAGTCGTTCGCCGTCTCGCCTGACTGATAGCCGGCCAGACCGATCGAGACGGAGCAGCGGATCGAGCCCTCTTCGTCGGTCGGAATCGTGAGGTCGCGCACCCCTTTGAGGATGCGCTCGGCGACGGCCGCGGCACCAACGAGGTCGGTATGCGGTAGGACGACGGCGAATTCGTCGCCGCCGAAGCGGACGAAGAAGTCGGGCGGGCGGATGGTATCGCGGACCGCGCCGCAGAGCTCCGACAGGACGACGTCGCCGATGGTGTGGCCAAAACCGTCGTTGATCTGCTTGAAGTCGTCGACGTCGAACATCAGGAGCGAGAGCGGGAGGTTGTAGACGCGCGCGCGCTCGATCTCGTGCGGCAACTGGCGCCGGAAGTAACGTTTGTTCCAGATGCCGGTGAGGTCGTCGCTGTCGGCGAGCTCCTGGATCCGTTCCCGGGAGCTGAGGTTGTCGAGCAGGAGCGCCATCTGCGTCGTGAAGATGTCGATGAGCGAGTGCGTCTCGTCGCTGAACGGCGGGTCGTGGCGGAAGAGGAAGACGAAGCCCGCCGTCCGGCGCTTCACCTGGATCATGGAGTCGATGATGTGGTCGAGCGGCAGCGCCTCGCCGCGCGGCGCGAGCGCGTGCGACTCCGCCTTGACGACGACGTCGGTGGTGGCGAACGAGATCGGGAGGCGCGACTCGAGCGCCGTGCGGATGCGCGCGATCAGCCCGTCGTCGACCAACGCCTCCTCGCCGGCCCGCGTAGAAATGTAGAAGTCGAGGTTCTGCTCGATCATGACGGCAACCGCCACATCGAAAGGGACGCAGCGGAAAAGCGTCGCGAACGCGCCGGCGAAGAGGTCGGCCGTCGAGTCGCTGCCGATCCCGCGGCTGGTCAGCTCCTGAATCAAGGTGACCAGATCGCTGATTCGTGCATGGTCTTCGGAGCCGACCGAGCTCTCTGAAGTACTCACTCTCGGAACGCGTCCATGATAACGCCCCCTATAATCCGGCGCAGAATGGCTGTCGAGGCGGACGCGATCCCGTTCGAGCCGGTACGGCTGTGGGGCGAGCGTCTGCTCGTCCTCGCCCCGCATCCCGATGACGAGGTGATCGGCTGCGGGGGCGTGGTCGCACACCATTTAGACGGCGGAGCGAGCGTCCGCGTCGTGGTCGCAACGGACGGCGGTCAGGCGGGGGTGGCCGCCACGCGCGAGGAGGAGACGCGGCAGGCGTTGGCACTTCTATCGACTGTGCACAGTGCACAGTTCCCAGTGCAGTTCCTCGGCTTTCCTGACCGGGAGCTCGCCTCCTACCACGACGAATTGTCGCAACGGCTGGCGGCGATCCTCCGCGAGTACCGGCCCGACCTGATCCTCGTCGCGAGTCCGATCGAGTTCCATCCGGATCATCTGGCTCTCGCGACGACGTTCTGCGAGTTGATCCAGCGCGATGACACGCTCTTCGCCGATCTCGCCATCGCGAAGGTCGCGTTCTACGAGGTCGGCCAACCGCTCCGGCCGAACACGATCGTCGACATCACCGGCGTCGCCGAAGCCAAATACGCCGCCATCGCGGCGCACGCGTCGCAGCTCGCCCTCCGCGACTACGTCTCCTACGCGCGCGGGCTGAATGCCTACCGCGCCATGACGATGCCGCCGGAGGTCAAGTTCGCCGAGGCGTACTTCGTGGTGAAGCTGCCGGAGCTGAGGACCATCGCGACGACGCGGCTGCAGAGCATGATCGGCGACGCACGCGGGATCGACGCCGAAGTCGCGGAACCGTTGCCGGTCAGCGTCATCGTGCGAACGAAGGACCGTCCCGCGCTGCTACGCGAGGCGATCCAGTCGATCCGGGCGACGCACTACCCGTGCGAGATCGTCGTCGTGAACGACGGCGGCGCGCGGCCGGACATCGACGGCGTCACGCTCGTGAATCACGAGCAGTCGCGCGGCCGGAGCGAAGCGGCGAACGCAGGCGTCCGCGCCGCGAAGAATGCCTACGTCGCATTCCTCGACGACGACGATCTCTACTACGCCGACCACCTCGCGACGCTGACGAACGCCGCGCGCGACTCGCAGCACGCCGCCTGGTACACCGACGCGGTCTCCGCCTTCGTCCGCACCGGCGCGGCCGGAACGCTCGAAACGCACCAGCGCCTTCGCCTCTTCGGCGACGACTTCGACCGTGACGCGCTCCTCGCCGACAACTACATCCCCCTCCCGACGCTCCTCTTCCGCCGCGCCGACTTTCTCGACCTCGGCGGCTTCGACCCCGCCTTCGACCTCTTCGAAGACTGGGACTTCCTCATCCGCCTCTCGCAGCGCGGGACGTTCGTTCACATCCCGCGCGTCACCTGCGAGATCCGGCACATCGAGACCGCCGGATCGATCACGCTGGCGTCGCCTGAAGGATCGCAGACGTTCCGCGATGCGAAGCTCGCCGTCTGGGGCAAGCACGCGTCGCTCATCACGAACGACGTCGTCGCGAATGCCCTCGAACGCCAGAAGCGCCGCCTCGGCAAGCTGCAGAACGAAGCGGTGGACGTCCGCGGACTCCACCATCACCTGCAAATCGACGTCGCGCGGCTGCAGCGCGAGAACGCGCGGCTCATCGCCGACATCCAGCGGCTGAACGACACGGTGACGCAGGACGCGATTCGCATCAGCAACCTCGAAGGAGTCGAGCTGGCACTCCGCCGCAGCGAAGCGGAAAACGAGCACAAGGCGGTCCAGCTCTCCGGTCTGAAACAGGAGAACGGCGAGCTTCGCGGCGCGTTCGACGAGACGCAGACGACGGTGCAGTCGCTCTACGCCGAGGTGCGAAGACTCCAGTCGATGCTCGACATGATCTATGCGTCGAAGACCTGGAAGCTGCACAGCATGGTCGAGAAAGTGAAAGGCCGATGAGCCGGGTCATGCTGGTGTGCCCCGAGCCGCTCGGCAAGAGCCAGCCGGCGGGAATCGGGATCCGGTTTCTCGAGATGCGGAACGTGCTGGCGGCGGATGGGCATGCCGTGACGCTGCTATCGGCGCCCGTGACGCCGGAACAGTTGCGCGACGTGAGTGCGAATGCGGACGTGGCGGTGGTGCAGGGGCACATCGCCAACGACTGCTTCGCGCACGCGCGGGCAATCCCGACGGTGGTCGATCTGTACGATCCGTTCATCGTCGAGAACCTGCACTATGACGACGAACGGATCTTCGCGCACGACCACGCGACGTTTCTCACCTCGCTCCTGCACGGGGATCTTTTTCTCTGCGCGTCGGAGGCGCAGAGGCTCTTCTACCTCGGCGCGATGCTGTCGGTGGGACGAGTGAATCCGGTGACGTTTGAGAATCTGGACGGGCTCATTCGGATTGCGCCGTTTGGGGTGGCTGAACCCCACGCCGGGTCGGCGGCGCCACACAGAAGCGGGGTTCTTTTCGGCGGGATCTACGACTGGTACGACGCGGTGCTGGCGATCGAGGCGGTGAAGCGGACCGGCCTCACGCTGACGTTCACGCGCCATCCGAACCCCGACATCACGCCGCAGGGCGAGCTCGCGCGGGCGATGCAGTACGTGAAGGACCACCGCCTCGACTTCGTCGAGTTCGTGCCGTGGGTGCCGTACGACGAGCGCGGCGCGTTCTACGACCGCTTCGCGGCGGCGCTGATGACGTTCCCGCAGTCGCTCGAAACCGACCTCGCGATGCGGACGCGCGTCTACGACTACCTCTGGGCGGGCCTCCCGATCGTCAGCAGCTCAGCGCCC
Source organism: Thermoanaerobaculia bacterium (assembly GCA_036498125.1). Lineage (GTDB taxonomy): Bacteria > Acidobacteriota > Thermoanaerobaculia > Gp7-AA8 > Gp7-AA8 > DASXHZ01. The sequence continues at coordinate 17,909 of DASXIH010000298.1, read as the reverse complement.
GGCACCGACGACATCATCGAAAAGTACGGCGCGGTGGTCCACGGCGACAATCCCGCCGACTACGCGAACGCGCTGATGAAAGTCACGAACACGCCGATCGACACGACGGCGTTCGTCGAAGAGCACCAGTGGTCGCGTACGCTCGCACCGCTCGTCGAGTTCTGCCGCGCGCCGCGGTTCGACGAGTCGAAGGAGGCATTCGGCGTCCGGATGTACGCTCCGGAACGGCCGGCGACGATCCTCGACCGGATCAAGCGGAAAATCGGAGGCCGGATCTGACGCCGTCGGTCGACGTCATCGTCGTCAACTGGAACGGCCGTGAAGACACGCTCCGCTGCCTCGCGGCGGTGGCGCCGCAGCTCCCCGAGGTGCACGGCTCGGCCGTGACGGTCGTCGACAACGGATCGACCGACGGCTCGATCGCGGCGGTCACGGCGACGCACCCCGACGCTCGATTCATCCCGCTCGGCACGAATCGCGGCTTCACCGGCGGCCTCGCCGCGGCGCTCGCGACCTCGCGCGCGCGCAACGTCATCTTCCTCAACAACGACGCCGTCCCCGAGCCCGGCTGGCTCGCGGCGTTGACGCGCGCGATCGACCAGGCGCCGGCCGACGTCGTCTCGGTCGGCGGCCGCATCATCAGCCTCGACGGAACGCAGATCGACTTCATCGGCGGCGCGATGACGTTCGACGGACATGCATTCCAGGAAGGGTTCCGCATGCCGATCGGCTCGCGTGCGGAGCCGGAGGCGGGCGCCGAAATCTTCTTTGCCTGCGGCGGCAACATGATCTCGCGGCGCGAGGCATTCCTCGAGCTCGGCGGCTTCGACGACGACTACTTCGCCTACCTCGAGGACGTGGACTTCGGCTGGCGCACCTGGCTCGCCGGCGGCCGCGCGCTCTTCGAGCCGCGCGCGACGGTCCGCCATGCCTCCAGCGCCACGAGCAACCGCCTCGGCGACTTCGAGCGCGGCGTCCTCTTCGAGCGCAACGCCCTGCAGACCGCGATCAAGAATTTCGAGAAGCTGCAGGAGGGCGCGTCGTCCATCCTTTTCACGTACCTCCACCGGCTCCATCACTACGCAACCACGCGCAATCCGAACGCGCAGGAGCTGACGCGCGAGCTTGGAACGCCGTCGACAATCCCGCCGCGCGAACGCGGCCTGCGCGGACGCGTGAAACGCAAAGTGCGCGGCACACCGCCGCTCGCCGCGATCGACGATCCGCTCACGGCGATGCAGTTCCGCGCCTTCGACTGGATCCTGCGCAACGAGGCGAAGCTGACCGAAAAGCGCGCGCGGGTGCAGGCGATGCGCAAGCGCAGCGACCGCGAGATCTTCGAGCGCTTCCCGCTCCTCGTCGTCCCGACCTACCCCGGCGACGACGCGCTGATGTCGACGCAGCTCTTCCGCATCCTCCGCGGCGGGCTGCCGTCGGTCGAGCGAACGCTCTCCGATATCATCGCGAGGTGACCCGGTTCCTTCGGCGATTCCTCGTCCGCGGTGTCCTCTGGCGGCGGTTTCTCCACTGGGCGGTGCTCAACATTCCGTTCTGGCTCGAGCCGCTGGTCATGGCCTGGTGGTCGCTCTTCTTTCTGCTGTGGGGTCCCGGACGGCGCGGCGTGATGCGCAACCTGAGCGCGATCTTTCCCGGGTCGACCGCGTTCGCGAACTTCTTTCGCACGTACCGCGTCTTCTGGAACTACGCCTGGACCATCACCGACAACGCGCGCTTCCGCCTCATGCGCACGATTCCGCGGTGGGACTTCGAGCACCGCGAGAACTTCGACGCGCTGCAGTCGCACGACGGCGGCGCGATCCTCCTCACCGCCCACATGGGCTCCTACGACCTCGGCGCCGCGCTCTTCGCCGAACTGACGACGCGCCGCATCGTGATGGTGCGCGCGCCGGAAACCGATCCCGAGACGCGCCGGTACGAAGAGCGGATGCATGAGGAGAAAGGGGCGAGTGGCCTTCGCATCGGATTCAACACAACCGCGAGCGACCTCGCATTCGACCTGCTCGCGGCGGTGCAAAGCGGCGAGATCGTGGCGATCCAGGGCGACCGCGTAACGCCCGGCGTGGCGTCGATCGAGACGACTCTCTTCGGAAAACGGACGCAACTCCCTGCAGGGCCATTCGCGCTCGCCATGGCGTCGCGTGCGCCGATCTACCCGCTCTTCGTCATCCGGCGCGGACGGCGGCACTACTGTCTCCTGACCTGTGAGCCGATCACGGTGACGCGGACGTCCCGCGATCGCGAGCACGACATCCGGCGCGGCGTCGACCAGTGGGTGCGTGCACTCGAGTCGGCGATCCGCAAGGGGTGGCAGCAGTGGTTCGCCTTCGAGCCGTTCTCCGAGGAGCTCGCGGCGTGAACCGCTACGCGCTTTTCCGGCCGCTGCCGGTCGAAGAAAACTACGTCATTTCGGTCGTCATGTGGCTCGTGCCGGCGTGCTATCTCTTCGCGTTGATCCCGAACGTCTTCGGCGCGCTCTTCGCCCTTCTGGCGACACCGTTTCTGCTGCAGATCCCGTTGTGGGCGGCGGCGCCGTTCCTCGCCGCCGATCAGCCGCACCACGCGGCAAACTCGGGCATCCTCTTCACGCTCCTCCTGCTCCTATCGGCGTGGTTCGCGACGTGGCATTCGTGGATTCGTTTCGTCGCGTGGGGATTCATCGCCCTCTTCGCAATCAACTTCATCGCGAAGCTCATCACCGAGCCGATCGCGCTGCTCGTTCCGAACAACGAGTGGCTCGGGCCGGTCGTCTCGCGCTTCGAGACGAACGAGAAGCAGGTATGGCTCACGATCGACGACGGTCCGACGGACGACACCGGCGCGCTCCTCGACCTTCTCGACACACGCGGCGTCCGTGCCACGTTCTTCGTGAAGGGAAAGCTCGCGACGCCGGAGCTAATCGACGCAATCGTCGCGCGCGGCCACACGATCGGCAATCACACCGAGAACCATCCGTCGGCGACGTTCTGGTGCTCCTCGCGCGAGACGACCGCGCGCGAGATCGACGACTGCGCCGCGAAGATTTCGCCGTCACCACTCTTCCGCGCGCCGGTCGGTCACAAGAACCGACACCTTCACCCACTTCTCGCTGAGCGGCGGATGAAGCTGATCGGATTCAGTGCGCGTGCCTACGACGCCGTCGTCCGTGACCCTCGAAAGATCGCAACCGCGATCGCAAAGCAGATCGAGCCCGGCGCGATCGTCGTCCTCCACCAAGGCCGCCCCTGGTCGCTCGACGCGATCGCGCAGACCATCGACGCGATTCGCGCCCGCGGTTACGCGTTCGTCATCCCCTCTTTGTGAAGACGAACAGGTAGTTGTTGAACGGTGTCGCGCCCCAGAGCGGCGTCACCTCGGCGTCGAAGTCTTTGAACGCGCCGACGATCCGCTCGCGCGTCGTGAAATGCAGCCGCTCCGCGCGAATCCAGTGGATCCCCCGCGCGAAGAGCTCGGCCGCGTACGTCGCCCGATAACGCCAGCTTCCGTCGCGCACCGCGTCGCGGATGATCGCGACACCTCCCGACGGAATCGCGCGCGCGATGTTCTCGAGAATCCGCGATTGGTCCCCGGCATCAAAGTAGTGCAGCACATCGAGGAGCAGGACGCTGCAGCCGGACGGAATCGCATCGCGCGCATCGCCGGTCGCGAAGCGGATCCCGTCATACGCCGCCCGGCTCGCCTCGGCGATCTTCGCGGCGTCGTGATCGATGCCGGTGATCGGCTCCGCGAATCCGTGGTCGCGCAGATGAAACGCCATCAGGCCGATGCCGCACCCGATGTCGACGACCGGGTATCGATGCGCCCGAAGCCGCTGCGCCACCGCGTCATACAAAGGATCGGTCGCGACTTTCGCGCGCGCGTACCAGCGGAGAAAGCGCGTCTGGTAGCGCGGAGCGATTGCGCTCAAGGCGAGATGTGCTCGATGACGTCGATCAGCTCGGGAAGGTTGAACGGCTTTGGCAGGATCGCCTTCACCCCCATCTGCAGGATTGCCTGCGGATCGACGTGAAGGTGGGCCGAGACGACGATGATCGGGATCCTGCCGAGGTGCCCCGTCTCCCGGAGGCGCTGCAGGAAATCCAGCCGTTCACGTCGGGCATGGCGAGGTCGAGCAAGACGACGTCCGGATTGTGAATGGTCAGCGCCCGCTGCCCCTCTGCACCATCGCCGGCGAGGAGTACTTGGAAGCCATGCTGCCGCAACGCGGCGGCCAGCATGCCACGTAGCGGGAGGTCGTCATCGATGACGAGCACCCGTTTGCGATCGACGTCTGCGAGCCGCTTCGCTCGCGGGCTGTGCTGTGACTGCAGGTCGTTCATTGCGGCAGGACCATTTTACCCACGGCTGAATCCGGCTATGCACACGGCGAGCCGGGGCCTCAGAACAGGTCGCTGTCGCCCATCGTGTAAAAGAGCCGTTCCCGCATGCGGGCGGTGGCATCCGCCTGCACGAACGGGACACACATCAGCCCGAGGTCCTGCGGCTCGGGAGCAGGGGCGAGCTGGAGATCGCCGAGGATGCGGTCGAACCACCGCGGACGCGCGGGGAACCACCCTACGATCCGATGCGCCCGCAGTTCCGGCGCCATGTGGCGCAACATGACCGCGGCTGCGTCGTGCACCCGGTAGTCGAACAGGGCATCGCCCCAGAGCAGATCGCCGTCGCGAACGCGGAAAACCGACCACCCGGCGAGCCGCTTCCACTGCCGGACCGCGATGACGATGTACTTCACGTCGGGACATTCGAGATAGCGCCAGCGGACGTACGCACTGTCGCGGCGGACCAAAAAGCCGAAGTCGGGTGCAACGCGGTCGAATAGCTCATCCCATTCGCCGTCGACGCTCCGCACTTCCTCGAGCCGGAAGCCGCGCGCCCAGCGCTCCGCGCGCCCGAGGGGCCGGAGCGGATCGCGCTCGAGATCGCGTATGCGATACGGCACCGGCTCGACCCGATCGCTGCGGAGAAACCGCATCGAGAACTTCTGAATGTTCGCGACGTTGAAGCCGTAGTTGAACGCGACCTTCCCCTCGCAAAACTCGGAGTAGAAGTGCGCCGCCGTGCGGCCGAGGATCGACGTCGGGCCGCGACCGACGTGACGGACGTCGGGCGACGTCATCGTGTCGCCGATCTGATTTGCGAAAAAACGCTCGTCGCCATCGGCGAACGGCACCGGATAGCCGGCGTAGTGGCCGACCAGGCGGCCCTCTTCGTCGAACGTGACGCTGATGCGGGCGTTGCCGAACGGATTGCGGCGGTACTTCCAGTCGAACGACTGGCGCGATCGCGGCGCGTGGGGGAACGAGCGCGCGAAAAGGTCGAGGATCGCCTCTTCGTCGCCGTCCTGGAACGCGCGCGTGACGAAGCGCGCGGCGGTATCAACGGGCATGCGTTGCTTCTACGGAGCGTACGGCCCGGACGTCGACCGTCGAGCCGGCGCGGCGCTTGGCGATGATGCGGATCGACCCCGTCCCCACCAGCAGCGGATCGGGAAGAATCTTCAAAAGGGCGTTCACGAATGGCGCGAGCATCGGCCAGCGCGATGCCGCGACGTGGCGCAGGAAGCGGTGGTCGCGGTGCTCGAACGTGGGACCGATCACGTCGATCTCGAAGCCGGAGTGCTCCAGCAGCTCGATGATCGCGGAGCGCGAATAGAGGATCAGGTGCGTCCGGAAGTTCTGCGCCATCCGCTTCCGCTCGGTGAGCAGGTACAACAGCCCCTCGGTGTCGAACGTCGTGAGATACAGCACGCCGCCCGGTTTCAGCAGGTCCTTGATGCGCGCGAGTGCGTCGTGCGGATCCGGATGGTTCTCGAAAACGTGGAAGAGTGCGATGGCGTCGAAGAGCGGGCCTGTGTTGACGAAGTTCGCGAGCGTCGCGCAGTAGACCTCGAGACCTCGAGCGCGCGCGGCGCGCGCCACCGGCTGCGCGTGGTCGATGCCGACGTACTCGAACTCGTTTGCCGCCGCGAGGCCGAACGTCCCGTCGCGAACGCCGATCTCGAGGACACGCGCGCGCGGCGCGAGCTGTTTGCGCAGCGCGGCGAGACGCCGCATCGCCGTCTTCTCGCGCGCCGTCGACGAATGCGACTCTTCGCGCACCTCGGCCGGAGCCGCGTGCGCGCGCAGGACGCGGCGGACGGGCATCGCCTCGTCGTCACTCGCGAACTGATTGAGATAGCGGCACTTACAGCGCGAGCAAGCGCGGACGATGTTCCCCGGAATCTGCGCCGCGGTCCAGACGTCGCTCGCAAAACAGACCGGGCAACGGCGTGATGCGCGGTACCCCATCCGCCGCGCGGTCATGCGAATCGAGACCACGGCGCCGAGGCTCAGGCTCGTGAAGGACGGCGTGCGCGGCGTGTTCGTGTACAGGGTCACCTGCAGCGGTTCGACGCGGAAACCGTACTTGTTCGCCAGAAACGCGATCTCGAGATCGCATGCATTGCCGGCGAGTTTCGTCTCGCCGATCGCGAGACGCGCCGCGGCGGCGCTGAACGCCTTCAGCCGAATCGCCGGGTCGGGAAGGATGTCGACGAGCAGCCGGCGGATGAGCGCGTGACGCGAGTCGTCGCTCGTCGTCGTGGTGGCAAAGACGATCTCCGTCGCGCCCGACTGGATCATCGCGATGGCGTCGCCGAGGGCGCTCGTGCCGTACGGCAGGTCGACGTCCGCGATCACGATCGTGTCGCCCTTTGCCTCGGAGATGCCGCGGCGGAGCAGCGCGCCGTACTGCTCGCCATCGTGCGGGATCAGCGGCAGGACTTCGAAGTCGAAGCCGGTCGACCGCAGGAACCGTGCGATCGCGTCGCAAGCCGGCTGCGCGTCTTTGCCGCTCGCGGCCAGCGGCAGCAATACCGACACGCTGGTGGCGCTCATGCGGTCATTTTAACGCTCGCGTGGGTCGACGGCTCTGAGGTAGAGCGCGCTCCCGCGAAACGAGCTCCGCACCTCTTGCGGCACCTCGACGTGCCGCTCTCCCTGCCCCGGAATGTACCCCGCGGCCGTGGCGAACGAGGCCATCGGAGACGCCTCGACGATCAGCCCGTCTCGCGGCAGGTCGATGGCAGCGGCCAAGGCAGGCTCGGGGCGGTCCATTGGTTTCTCGATCGATTTGAGCAGCCGCGCTACGAACGGACCGTTCCACTTCGCGAGGTACTTCATCTCCGACTCGAGATACCGAGCCGCGGCTTCCGCAGAGACCTGACCGGCGCTCTGGTTGTAGAGGTGACGGCAGCGAGCGGAAGGAACGTAGACGATCCCGCGACGGCGTTCGGCGAGCCGGCGGAGAAAATCGGTTTCCTCGAAGTACAACGCGAAGCGCTCGTCGAAGGGTTCGAAGTCGTCCGCGCGGATCGCCATCACCGCTCCCGAGATCGACTCCACGCGTGTCGTCTCCCGCAGCGCCCAGAACGCGGCGCGTTTCCGGATGCGGCGGCGATCACGTGCGCGGAACCATGCAGCCGAGCGGCTCGCGAGCACCTCGTCGAGCTTCTCCATTCCCGTCATCCGCTCGGACGGCGGAAGAAACCACCGCATCGCCGCATCCCAGAAGAGCGCAGGCCCGGCGACCGCGACGTCGCCGCCGATCGCTTGAACCAGCGCATCGATCGATCCCGCGCCGAACGTCACATCCGGATTGCAGACGACGATCACTTCGCCGTCGCATCGCGGCCGGCCGTCGTTGATCGCACCCGCATAGCCGCGGTTGGTCTCCGAGACGATCAGCATGTCGGCATGCGGACGCAACGCATCCGCCTCGGCCGCATCGCACGAGTTGTCCACGACCACGACCTGAAGCTTCTCCGCGGTCGCGGCGCGGGCGGTACGGATCGCCTCGATCGCCAGCGAGGCGGAGCGGTAGTTAACGAGCAGCAGCGAGAGCATCAACGCGCCAGCGGTGCTTGACCTCGATCAGCCCGACGTCGAAGCGATCTCCGGTGACCGTGAACCCGCGGCGGAGGTCGCGGCGGTCGAACACCGTCATCGCGTTCTCGTCGCCGACGTACGCGATGACGTCATAGTCGGCGCGCTGCAGCGGCACCTCGAACAGCTGCACGACCACCTCGTACTCCGTCTGCCCCGAGTACGGCGGCATCCCGTCGGCATGCGTGCCGACCGCGAAGCACTGCAGATCGTCAGCCGCGCGATTCACGCCGACCAGTGCGTGAATCGGCTGCTCCGGGCGATCCGAGTGGATCGTGAGCTTCACGTGGATGTCTTCCCCGCGCGCGAAACGATCGCGCGGACGTCCGCTGCGGTCGCAGACGACGACGTCGCGAATGCGCACCGGCGTCGGCGGACGCTCCGCTTCGGGCTGCCCTTCGCTCGCCGGGTGCGACCGGTCGCGCTGCAGCAGGAACGTCTCGTACTCGTGCACCACGTCGACCGATGGGCCGTAACGCATCACGTTTCCGTGGTCGAGCCACATCGTGCGGTGGCACGTCTGCGAGATGTAGTAGAGCGCGTGCGAACAGAAGAGGATCGTCTTCCGCTGCTCCTGGAACTGGCGGATCTTGTCGATGCACTTCTTCTGAAAATGACCGTCGCCGACCGCGAGCGCCTCGTCGATCACCAGGATGTCGGGATCGACGTTCACGGCCACCGAGAAGGCGAGCCGCATGTACATCCCCGAGGAGTACGTCTTCACCGGCCGGTCGAGGAACGTCCCGAGCTCGGAAAACTCGAGGATCTCCGGGAGCGCACGTTTGACCTGCGCCGGCGACAGGCCGAGGATCGCTGCATTCAGCGCGGCGTTGTCGCGGCCCGAGAACTCCGGATGAAAGCCGGTCCCCAGCTCGAGGATCGACGCAATCGTGCCGTGTGACTCGAGCTTGCCGCTCGTCGGCTGCGTGACGTTGCAGAGGAGCTTGAGGAGCGTGCTCTTCCCCGCTCCGTTCTGGCCGATGATCCCGACCGTCTCTCCCCGCTCGACCTCGAACGTCGCGTCCTGGAGTGCGGGAAAGACGGTATGGCGCGGCCGGCGCGTGACCAGCTCGATGAGGCGGTCCGCGGGGCGGCGATAAAGGTTGTACTCCTTCGAGAGTCCGACCGCGCGGACGGCAACGTCCATTGCAGACATTCTACGGAAAAGAATAGGGCGGCGTCGGTTGACGCCGCCCCGAGGTAGGAAACGAGAAGACTTAGTGGCGAACGCCGCGGCGTTTGGGCGAGGGCGATTGGATCGTGTGGCTCACGATGCCGCCCAGTCCGTCGATCGCGGTCACGGTGATCGTGTACTCATCGCCGTCTTTGAACGTGTGCGTCTGGACGGCGCCTGCGGTGGAGGCCGGCGTGCCGTCGCCGAAGTCCCACCTCCACTGCGTCGGCTTCGTCGGACCGTCCGGCGTCACGACGACGGAGAAGGCATACGAGAACGGCGGAAGCGACAGCGGGACGATCGTGAAGTCGAACTTGTAGTCGGCCTTCGCCGGCTCGCCGACCGTGATCACCTGCGAGAGCGTCACGTTCGGGTTGCCGTTGTTGACCGTCACGGCCACCGTGTGGTTGCCGTTCGTCAGCGAGAACGTCGCCGACTGATTCCCCGTGACCGGCTCACCGTCGACCGTCCAGGTGTAGGTGTGCGTGCCGCATGACGGGCTGTAGTTCCAGTACGTGAGCGATGCGGTGACCTGCTCGCCGGCCGTGCAATTCGCGCCGCCGGCATGGCAGCCGGAGGTTCCACCGAGGTAGTCGAAGAAGACGTTCTGGCCGTTGACCAGCACTGCGCACGCCGGAGGCGGCGGCGTGCCGCCGGACACGGTGAGCGTTCCGCTGAGCGTCACGCGGCTGGTGCCGTTCGACACCGAGACGGAGTAGGTGTGGGTGCCCTGGGTCGAGAAGACGTGCGAGGTGCCCGGTGTGGTGAACGAACCGCCGGAGGCGCCGTCGAACGTCCACGAGTACGTGTGCGTCGCGCAGAAGCTGTTGTAGTTGAAGAACGAGACCGTGAAATTGACGGTGTCGCTCGCCGTGCAGGCGCCGCCCGAATGGCAACTGGCGGACTGTCCCTGGTAGTCGAGCGTCGTGTTCAGCGCCGACAGCGTTCCGCAGGCGGGCGGCGGCGGCGGTGGCGGCGTACCGATGGTGATGCCCTTGGTGAGCTGCACCGACTGACTGCCTGCGCCGAACGTCAGCGCGATGGTGTGCGTGCCGGAGCCGAAGCTGGTCGTCAGCGTGGAACCGCTTCCGGCTCCGGCGCCGTCCACCAGCCACGTGTAGTTGACGGTGCTTAGGCAGCTGTCGTCGGGCGTTCTCGGATAGAAGAACGTGGAGAACTGGATGTTCTCGTTCGGGACGCACGTGGTGGTGACGGCATCGACACAGGTGGTGTTCGCGCCGGTTCCCGCATACGTGATTCCAACGAGCGTCGCGCCGTTCGAGCTCGATGAGCTGAACGTCGGGCACTGGCTCGCGGCCGTGGTGATGTTCGCGGTAAATGGCACCGTCTTCGACAGGCCCGCCTTGTTCGTCACGACGACGTTCCCGTTGAAGTTGCCGATGTTGTAGTAGCTGACCGTGAGGCTCGAGCTGTTGCCGCTCGACGGCGTCCCACTCGTTGCCGTCCAGGCGAACGTCCACGCATCGCTCGTCATGACGTTCGACGGCGAGGTGATCGTGTACTGGCAGACACCGGTGAGCGGGTTGTTGCAGACGGCGGTGATCTGCGCGTCAGGCGGAACGAGCGCCTGCGACGTCGCCTGCTGCGACGGCATGCTGGCGCCGGTTTGCGAGCACGGATCGGCGCCGCTGACCGAGAGCGTCAGGCGGCCTTTGTAACCCGGCTGCGTGAAGAGCGACTTCGACACCGGGTACTTGGGGATCGTGTCGACCACTGCCGTTGTGCCCGTCTGCGGCGCGATGGTCGCGACGGCGGTGCCGTTGGCGTCGACGACGTCCCAGGTGTAGGTGACGGTCCGGGCTGAGGCGAGAGCTCCGGCCGCACGCGACGTGCTGACGAACTCCTCGTTGCCCGTTGCCGCGTTGTAGCTGACGTCGACCGCCGGCACGAACGCCGAGGCGTTGTACGTGAACGGCGCGGAGATGCTCACCGGGAAATCGACGTTCGCCGCACTGTAAACGGAGTAGCCGTAGTGCGCGGTCATCGAGAGCGTGTGCTGGCCGCATCCGCCCGGAACCGCCGTGACCGGGGTGGCGAGCTGCGGAACGAACGCCGGCGCCGAGATGGTCGCCGCGTCGGCACCGATGCGCCACTCCGTATAGTGGCCGGTGGTGTCGCCGTCGGAAGCGTCGTAGAAGGAGTCGTCGCTCACGATCGGAACGCCGCTGCCGAGGAGATACTTCGGTCCGCCGACGCTGCCGTACTTGACCCGTGCCGTGCCGGTCTTGAGCGCGAGCGCCGTCGAGCCGGTGACGCCGTTCGCCGTGTTCGTGACGGTGATGTTCACCGGCGCCGCGACGTCGGTCTTCGAGAGGCCGGTGTACTGGTGAATGACCTGCGCGCCAAACGTGCCGGGCAGGGTGTTGGCCGGATCGTGCACGGCGCCGAAGTTCCACGACAGCGCGCCGCCGGTCAGTCCGCTGCTCAGCGCCGCCGTCATCTTCACGGCGTCGCCGTAGAAGACGTCGCCGGTCTGTTTCGCCGGGGCGTTCGCGTTCGCCGGACCGGCCGTCCCTTGAAGGCCGACGTTGACGGTGTCGTCCGTGCGGATCTGGTACACGTCGCCGAGACCCTCGCCGTTCACGATGAGGTAGAGCTTCCCGCCGTAAACGAGCGGGGTGGCCGACAGGAGCGTCATGTGCGGCGCGTGCTGCGCGAAGCCCGGCTGGTTCTTGAAGTAGTTGCTGATCGACGCCACGGTGGGCATTTCGACGAGGTTGCCCGTCGCCACCTTATACATGCGGATGTTCAGACCGTCGGTATCGCTCGTGACCTCGGTGAGGTAGCCGTCTTTGTACTGGAGCGAATTCGGTTGTGCGGAGCCGTACGTCGTGACCGTGTCGGTGCGCGAGTACGTCGTCGCGCCGGACGGCGCGAGCTTCGTCAGCATCATGTGGATGCCGCCCGAGAGCGAGAGGCCGGCGACCCAGAAGTTCGTCCCATCCGAAACGACGTTCGAGACGGTCGCGGTGCCGGTGAAATCGATCATCTGCAACGGAGCGCCGTTGGTGACGAGCGAGTGATTGTCGTAGATGTAGGCGTGATACGAGTCGGTGATGATGGCGGTGCGGCCGCCGTTCCCGCGCGCCAACGACAGGATCGGCTTTGAAAATAAGCCCAGCGGAGTTTGTTTCGGCGCCGGCGGCGGCCCCGGCATCTCAGTCACCGTCGAGTACGACGGGACTTTGAAGACGTGCGTGGTCGTCTGGCTGGTGCTGCTCATCGCAAGGGCGTAATACGTGTCACCGTCCTTGACCCAGTACGCAACGGTTGCCGGAGCCCAATTCGAGAACGAGTTCTTGTCCTGCCACGACGACATCAGCTTTCCGCCGGCGAGCGTGCCCGGGAGGTCGGAGGCGACGCCCCATCCGTACTGGTCGTAAGCGACATAGAGGAGGCCGCGGTCGTCGAGATCGAAGACGCCGAGGCGATCCTGTCCGTCCGAGAGGGCGATCGTCCAGCCCGAGCTGCCGTTCTCCGCGTAGAAGTAGCGCTCGAACGGGAGGAACGTCTCGAACACGCCGGTGGAGCAGTCGAACGACACGGTGCGATTGCACGCGTTGACGCCGAGAGTGCTCACCGGGATCAGTGCTTCGTGCGAGTCGAGGCGCGAGAGAAATGAGCCGGTGTCATAGGTCGCCACGCCTTGGCCGAGCCTGACGGCGATGCGCGAACCGTCGGGTGAGAAGACCACGCCCTTCGCGCGGGCAGTGCGGTAGACCTGCTGAAAGTCGGCGACGTACTCCGAAGAGACGAAGCGGCCGACGTACCGCACCACCGGGTCATGCCAGCCTGGTGTGGGCAGGTTCAATGCGCCCGACTGACACTCGCTGCAGTTCACAGGCGTATCGGGCGTCGTATAGCTCGGGGTCGGCCAGAACTGAGCGTATGCGGACGCACAGAGGAAGCCGATCACGATCGCATAGAGACTTGCCTTTTTCAGCACTTCAGATCTCCTTCGGATAGGGTCTACGGACGGACGAAGAGCCATGGGAAGCGGACGGACGTGATTTTAGCGGACCGCCGCAGCCATCGCAATAACTTTTTTGGACCCAATTACGTGAACGAGGAAAAAAAAACGGGCCGGAGGTCATCCGGCCCGTCGTTACAGCAACCTGGAAGCGAGATTACGGAGTGGTGTTGGTTCCCGTGTACTTGCCAACGCCCGGCGTGCAGCCCGGATCGCCCTGCGGGCACACAAGGATTCCACCAGCCGGTCCGATGCCCGGGTTGACGGTGTTGGTCGGAGCAGCAACCGGCGGGGTGCAGCCGTTGCCGAGCCACGTCGCGTCGAAGTCAACGCCGAAGAGGCCGTTGCTCGAAGCGCCACCGGTTCCGCCGTTCATCGAGACGATGACCCAGTTCTGCGAGGCGCGAGCGCCCGCATTCGGCCAGTTCGGGTGGAGAGCAAGGTTCGCGACGCAAACCGTCGGGCAAACCGTGCCGGAGTTGAGGTTGAGGTACATCCAACCGCCAACGTCGCCAGCCGGCGAGCCGGAAGCGAACTGCGGGTAGTTGCTGCTGGAGGTCGACGTGGTCGACGTCTCAGGGAACACCGAACCCGGAGCGATCGGAAGCGGGAACGACACGGGGATACCAGCCTGGATGGCCGGGTTCTCGTGCTCGTCGAAGCGGACGATCGCGGTCACCGGGAGAGCCGAGTTGAGGTCGGCGCTGTTGCCAGAGCCGTTGCAGGTGGTGTTCGGGCCGGTGACGCCCTCACGCCAGATGCGGTAAGAGGTGTTGAACGCGTTGGCGCCGCCCTGGATCCAGCGCGCGGCGAAGGTCGCCGGGAGCGGCTGGCGGCGGTCGTAGTTCTGCAGCGGTGCAGCGTAGGTGATCGGGTCTTCGTACCGCTGATAGAACGTGTACGGCAGGTTGGTCTGGAAGCCGGTCAGCGGCGTGTTCGCCGGACCGCCCTCAGGAATGGCGCGAATGTGGACCAGCGGGTTGCCACCGGCGTAGTTCGAGCCAGCTGCCTTGTTCAGGATTTCGTAGTCGCCCGTGAGGACGTTGTCGAACAGGATTTCCGAACGGACGTACGTCGGCGAGTCAGGCATGTTCTGCGAGCAGACAGCCGCAACGTCGATCGTGACGTAGCCAACCGCGGTCGTCGCGGTCGGGTGAGCCGAAGCCGAGGAGCCGGCCGCGGTGCAGATGCCAGCCGCAGCGCCCGTGACGAGCAGTGACTGCACGCCAGCGCGAACCTGCTCAGGAATCTTGCCCGCGAGCGTTCCGCACGTCGCGATGTTGATGTTCGGGTTCGAGGTGTTCGAGCCCGAGAACGGACCAACCGGGCTGAGAACCACGCCGCCGGCCGAAGCCGTGGCGCTGGAGCTCGTGCCGCCCAGCGCGGTGCTGTTCGGAATCGGCGCGATGATGCCGTTCACGATGATGTCGTACATCGAGATCGGCTGAACGTCGAAACCGGTCAGGAAGATGTTGAAGTCGAGGACCGGGTACGACCAATCGGTCCAAACGACCACGTGCGCGATCTGCGGGAGGTATCCCGTGTTCACGACCGTAAAGAACGTATCGGTCGCGCGCGTTGCGGTCTCGACCTCGAAGTACGGCAGAAGCAGCGTTGCAGCAGGCGTCACGCCGATATCGCACGAATCATCATTGTTCGTGGTCGACGGACCCGCTGCCGCGCCGCCCACACCGAACGTGAAGGTGGCATTCGGTTGCGCAACCGGGGTATAGGTGCGCGCCGCGAACGCCGAACCCGCCACGAGGAGGGTGGCCACGAAGGCCAGCGTTGTCAGTTTCTTCATTGATTTTCTCCTACACATTTCAAATGGAACTTCTAATTCATCGGTAGCTTGGCTCATCCTCACTGGACGATACGATCACCTCCCGAAGAGTAGTGCAAAGGGCATCGAAATCTAAATTGCGCGTAGCCTATGGCCAAAATGCAGCCGAGTCAAGCCAAAAGTGAAATTTTATGGGGTTGCACCATAGACGTCCCCTCCCCGCTCCCCGTTTCACCTCTCCGCCGCTCTTTCGCAAACGTTGGCATAAGTTTTGGCGCATCTAAATAAATCGCGTTCTTCAAAACCGGTTCCAGCAAGCTTACTACTTCGTCCCCTCATTCAGAAAGACGTGGATCGATCCGTTCTGAAATCCGAGCGCTCCCTGCTTGTCCGACTCGTACGAAATGATGACGTCCGGACGCCCATCCTTGTTCACGTCCGCGATGGTGATGTCGTAGTTCGTCTGCGTCTCCGCCTTGATCCCGTCGAGCTTGGCGCGCGTGAAGCCTCCCTTGCCGTCGCTTAGCAGCAGCACGAACTCGCGCTTCGGCGCCCATCCCGCGTAGATCACGTCGGGATTGCCGTCGCCGTCGAAGTCGCCCGTGCCGATGCCGAGCACGGGACGTGCCGCCGCGACGCGCAGGATCGGCGTCCGCTTCGGAGCCTTGCCACCGAACGTGACGAGATCGAGTCCGGAGATCGCTTTCATCTTCGGCACGCTGACCTGTTTCGGATCGAGCTCCGGGAACTCGCGGTTGTACGCGAAGACGACGTCGTCGAGCTTCTTCGAGGAGAAGTGGCCCGTCCCCGCGGCGCTGTAGCCCGAGACCGCGCCGATGACGGCGTCGCCGGCGTCGAGCTTCTTCCACTTGAGCGGGCCGGTGCTCACCCATAGCAGTTGATCCGACTGATAGAAGATGCTGCCGCCCGCGAAATCGGGGACCTTGTCGCCGTTGAAGTTTCCCGCCGCGAGCGAGTCGCCGGCGAAGAACGCCTCGCCCGGAGCGATGCCCGCTTCCTTCCAGCCCGATCCCTTCTGATTGATGAACGCGCGGAGGCGCGGGCCGGGAACGATGCCTTGCGCGCTCGCCCCTTCGCTGATCGCGACGATGTCGGTCCAGCCGTCGCCGTTCACGTCGAGCGCGAGGAGCTTGCGCGAAGGGAAGCTGTCGATCGGCAGTCCCTTGGCGTTTTCGGTGAAGTGGCCCTTCCCGTCGCCGAGCCAGCAGTCGACGCCGGTGAGGTGGACGGAGAACGCGAGGTCGATGTTGCCGTCGTGATTGAAGTCGGCCGCGACGACCGCGCCGTAGTCGAGCGCACGCGGGAACTTCACGTCGCTCCAGATTTTCCAGTGTCCTTTGCAGTCGCCGAGGAAGATCACCGGCGCGCCGCCGCCGACGCCGCGCTGCGGAGGCGCGATGATGTCGGGGCATCCGTCGTTGTTCATGTCGGCGACCGTGAGCGAGTTGCGCCACGAGCCGCTGTCCGGCAGTCCCTGCGACGCCTCGGTGAAATGAATGGTCTTCGACGACTCGCGCGGCGTCAGCTCCTCGAACTCTCCGCGGAGCTTCTCGATGAACTTCATCTGCTCCGCGGTGTACTTCGGCTGTGCGCTGCGCGGAGCGGTTGCCGCCTCGATGGTGCTCTTCTCCGGCGCCCAGTACCACATGTACTTCGCGTTGCGCTGGTAGAGCTCGAACCCGACGTTCGCCTGCGCCAGCGGCCGCACCCAACCCTCGGGGACGCGGTCGTACGCTTCCCACTGACGGGTGAACTTCTCGATGTGGTACTCCTTGCCGAAACGCGTCCAGATCTTTGTCGGGTCGGGATCGGGTCCCGGATCTTCGGTCGTGCCGAGGCGCTTCATCCGCTCTTCCGGAGTCTCCGGCTTGAGGTACTGCGGCACGCCGCCGTCCATCTCCGACGGGGTGGTGGTCTTCACCGTGGTCGTCGTGGTGGTGACGGTCGTCGCCGGCTTTCCCGTCTGCGCGAGCATCGGCGCGACGGCGAGCAGCCCAAGCACGGCTGCCGCTATGGAAGTCTTCGAAACGGGCATTCGGGGTGTCTCCTTAGATGAGGTCAGCGAAAACGCGCTGGGCGCGGCGAAAAAAGCTGAAGCTCGCCACGAACAGCGCGGCGGCGACGAACAACAACAATACGATCGAGGTCGCCGGAGGTAACGCGCCGCCGATGACGGCCGCCCGGAACAATCCAAGCAGCGGCGTGAGCGGGTTGAACGCGAAGATGGCCTGAAAAC
Source organism: Thermoanaerobaculia bacterium (assembly GCA_036498125.1). Lineage (GTDB taxonomy): Bacteria > Acidobacteriota > Thermoanaerobaculia > Gp7-AA8 > Gp7-AA8 > DASXHZ01. The sequence goes on along the minus strand of DASXIH010000298.1, from coordinate 764 downwards.
GTCCCGCCGCCGGATAAAGAATCGGGCTCAGATAGAAAACGATGGCGAGGACGAAGCCGAGGATCTGGCCGAGGTCGCGGAGAAAGACGTAGGTCGCCGCGAGCGCCAGCGCGACGGCGATCTGCAGGAAGAGCTGGAGCGCAATCGCGATCGGAAGGAGCCAGAAGCCGCGCGGCCAGCCGCGCACGAACGTCATCGCAATCATGAAGAGGATGAAGGCGATGACCTCGAAGATGACGGCGGAGGCGTTCGGCACCACCACCAGCAGCTCGCTCCGCAGCGGGAGCCGGCGGACCATCGGCCCGTTCTCCACGATGCACGTCATCGACCGGGTGAGCCCTTCGCTGATGGCGAACCAGGGGATCAGGCCGGAGATCAGGAAATAGAGGTAGGTGTCGCCTCCCCCGACTTTCGCCGGGATCATGAAGCTGAAGACGAACCAGTAGACCGCGACGAGGATCGCCGGCTGTAAAATGCCCCAGAACAAGCCGAGACCGCTTCCGGTGAACCGGGCGGCAAGGTCGCGCTTGATGAGCTCACGGAGGAGATGGAGGTCTCGAGTCACAGCGAAGGGAGAGCGACAGCTCTCGGTACCGTCGCTTGCAAACCCAACGGAGAGTATTGTCTAATAGCATAAAAGTCAACGGCAGACGCGATGAACAGGCCCGCACAACTCGAACTCGTAGGACGAAAAATTCGCCAGCTCCGGCGCCAGCGCAAGCTGACCCAGGTGGAACTCGCGGAGAAGATCGGAATCCATCAGT
>DASXIH010000297.1:0-5721 GCA_036498125.1 Thermoanaerobaculia bacterium | reverse complement strand
AGCAGGGAAACCTCTTCCCCGAGGGAACGCCGGACTTCGAAGCCGGCTTCGTCGACCAGTACGGCAACAAGAACTGGAAACTGCAGCCCGGCAAGTACGACGTCTACGGCCTGATGAACCGGGTCGTGACGATGTACGTCGTCAATCCGAACCTCACCCAGGTCCCGCCGACGGTTACCGCTGAGACGACGACCACGACGAAGAAAACCACCACCACCACGACGACCACGCCGGCCGTTCCGGTGGCCGGCATCAAGACCTCCGCTTACACGGAGGCGGTCGCCGCGGAGAAGGGCGGAACGTCGGCGATCAATAGGGGAACGAGCGCCTCGTACGCCGAGTTCGTCTCGCCCTCGGGCGACTTCTACGTTCCCCTCGGCATCGCGGTGCCGAAATCGGCCAACCTGACGCCCGATGCGGTCGACACCGTTTTCGGCCAGGTCGAAGACGCCAGCGGCACGGTTGTGACCTCGTTCGAGGAACCGGTCAAGCCGACGATGTCGAACGGCGCGCTATTCGCCGACCGCTCCGTGACGCTGCCATCCGGCAAGTACACGGCGATCGTCGGAGTCGCGAAGGCGGGAACGCCGGTCGCGGTCGCGATGGAGCCGGTCGAGGTGACCGAAGTGGCGAAAGACGCCGAAGGCATCTCGAGCATGACGCTCACGAACAACCTCGCCGAGCTCCCCGAGGCGGCGCCTGAGAAGGCCGGGTTCGCGTTCGGGAAGATGAAGGTCATCCCGACGGCGAACTTTGCGAAAGGCGACGAGCTGATGTTCTTCATCGAAGTCCGGAACCCCGGCATCGATCCGGCGACGAACGGACCGAAGATCCAGACGAAGCTCGAGCTCTCCGGCGGCAAGCTCGCGAAGCCGATTCCGCGGCAGCTCATGGACGCGCAGATGGCGCCGCTCTCCGGCAAGCCCGGGCCCGGCCAGTACGCGATCATCGACTCGATTCCCCTAGGCCAGATCCCCAGCCTCGTGCCGGGCGACTACACTCTCAAAGTGAAAGTCGTCGACACCGTCACCAAACAGAGTTACGAAACCCAGCAGAACTTCAAGATCGTTGGATAACCCCATCATGCCCTTTGCCACCATTGACGAAGCCGCGGAGCTGTACCGCCGCGGCGAATTCGTGATCATCGTCGACGATGAGGATCGCGAGAACGAAGGCGATCTCTGCATCGCTGCGGAGAAGGTCACGCCCGAGGCGATCAACTTCATGGCGCGGTTCGGCCGTGGACTGATCTGCCTGGCGCTGACCGAGGAGCGCTGCAAGGAGCTCGACCTTCCGTTGATGGTGGAGAACAACACCTCGCCGTACGGGACGGCGTTCACGGTCTCGATCGAGGCGCGTGGCCGCGTCACGACCGGCATCTCCGCGCGCGACCGTTCCGAGACGGTGCGGGTGGCGATCGATCCGAGGACAAAGCCGTCCGATCTCGCGCGCCCGGGGCATGTCTTCCCGCTTCGCGCGAAGAAGGGCGGGGTGCTGAAACGGGCCGGCCAGACCGAGGCCTCGGTCGACCTGGCGCAGATAGCCGGCGTCGAGCCGGCGGCCGTGATCTGCGAAATCATGAACGAGGACGGCACGATGGCGCGGCTCGGCGACCTTCGCGCGTTCGCCATCGAGCACGGCCTCAAGATCATCACCGTCGCCGACATCATCAAGTACCGGATGCAGAACGAGCGGCACGTGCACTGCCTCGCGTCGCCTGTCCTGCCGACTGAATACGGCGAGTTCCGCGTTCATGCGTACAAGTCCGACATCACGGGCGAGGAGCATGTCGCGCTCGTGATGGGCGAGATCCACGAAGACGACGAGGTACTCGTCCGCGTGCACTCGTCCTGCCTCACCGGCGACGTTTTCCACTCTTCGCGCTGCGACTGCGGCGACCAGCTCGACCGGGCGTTCGAGCGCGTCGCGAAGGAAGGGAAGGGCGTCGTCCTCTATCTCCTGCAGGAGGGCCGCGGGATCGGGCTCGTGAACAAGCTGAGGGCCTACGAGCTCCAGGACGGCGGCGACGACACGATCGAGGCGAATGCGAAGCTCGGCTTCGCTCCCGACATCCGCGACTACGGCACCGGCTCGCAGATCCTCCGCGACCTCGGCGTCCGCAAGATCCGCCTCATGACGAACAACCCGGCGAAGTTCGTCGCGATCGAGGGCTTCGGCCTGGAGATCGTCGAGCGCGTTCCCCTCGAGATCGCGCCGTCGCTGACGACGCGGAAGTATCTCGAGGCGAAGAAAAAGAAACTCGGTCACATCCTGGAGCTCGTGTAGTTGCCCCACATAGGACCGATACTCGAGGGCCGGGGCGACTCCGACTACGAGCGCTACATCCGCGTCCCTGAGCTGCTGGAGCTGCAGAAAGAGATCGCGAAGCTATCGCACCCGGAAGAGCGGCTCTTCCAGGTGATGCACCAGAGCGCGGAGCTCTGGCTGCACCACATCGACTACGAGGTCGACCGGCTGGTGGACCTGATCGGCGCGGACAGGATCGACGACGCCTCGTCGCTGCTGCACCGCTGCCGCCTGATCGTCGACCTCCTCCGCGAACAGATCGTCATCCTCGAGACGATGGCGCCGGCCGACTACCACGTGATCCGGACGACGTCCCTGGGGCGGGGGAGCGGTCAGGAGTCGCCCGGGTTCAACAAACTCCTCGACTGCGGGAAGCGGATCTGGCCGTCGTTCGAGGCGCTCCTTGACCGGCGCGGTGTGACGGTGTTGCAAATCGAGCGGGCTCCGCACGAGCAGCCCGAGCTGTTTCGCCTCGTTCAGGCTATGCTCGACTACGATGAAGCGTTTTTGAAGTGGCGCTACACGCACATGCGTCTGGCATTCCGCGTCATCGGGTCGAAAGTGCTCTCACTCAAAGGGGTTCCGGCGGCGCAACTCGAGAGCGGGACGCGCGAGCCGTTCTTCCCGAAACTGTGGGAGACGATCAGCGAGCTGACGGCGGAGTTCAAGCCGAGTTATTAGGGTCGGTTTTCTTTCAACGGTATCGGGTGTCAAAACGTCGGGAGAGAGGTGTCGAAACAACGTTAGTTTCGCGCACCCGAAAAAGGACTAAACAATTCGGTGTCAGATGTTAAAAAGTCGGTTGACCGTGCGTACCCTCATCTGTATATTCACCGGCCATTGCCTGACTCGGGCCGCCAACAGCCTGCGGGCGACACCCTGCAATCACAGCGATCACAACTCAGGGAGTTCGAACCTAGCATGAAAAAGAAGCTGTGCCTTTTCGCGGCACTCATTCTTTCCCTTTCGTCTGTCGGGTGCGTCGACAAGATCAAGGCGCGCGTCCACATCAAGGCAGCGAATCAGGCCTACGAGAAGGAAGACTACAAAACGGCGCTCGCCGAGTACTCCACGGCGCGCAACATCGACCCCGAGTTCCCCGATCTTGCCCGCATGATCGGTTATTCGGAGATCGGCCTCTACGTCCCTGACGACAAGTCCGCCGGGAACGAGAAGCACGCCGACAACGCGATCGCCTGGCTGACCCAGTACCTGAAGGTACGGCCCGACGACCGGATCGCCCGCGACGCGCTGATCAACATGTACCTCAACGCGAACCGCACGTCGCAGGCGATCGACTACTTCCGGAACTACCTGGTGAGCCATCCAGCCGACCTCGAAGCGGTGCGGTCGATCGCGACGCTCTATTCGAAGCAGGGCAACTTCAACGAGTCGCTCAACTGGTACGAGAAGATCACGCTCCTCGACTCCCGGAACCCCGAGGCCTTCTACGTCTACGGCGTCGTCTGCTACGAGAAGGTCGCGAAGAATCCGCCCGCCGATCAGGCCGAGAAGATGGCCATCATCGAGAAGGGGAAGAACGCCCTCGCCAAAGCGATCTCGATGAAGCCGGAGTACTTCGAGGCCATCGTCTACCAGAACCTCCTCCTCCGCCAGCAGGCGCTCGTCGAGACCGATCCCGGCAAGCAGCAGGAACTGATCAAGCAGGCCGACGAGCTGAAGACCAAGGCAGTCGAAATCGTCCGGAAGCGCAAAGCGGCATCCGCGGCCGGCACCAAAAGCTAACTTTCGAGGGCTGAAAGCATGTTCGAATCTACAGTCGTCGAGTCGAAAAAGAGAAAAGTCGGCCTCCAGCGTTACATGACGCTGCCGGTGTCGATCGGCCTGCATGCGGTCGTGATCGCGGCGGTGCTGTTCGGCGCGGTCTGGAACATCTCGTTCCCGCAGAACTCGCCCGCACAGGTGGCGCAGTATTCGGTGGCCGCAGCGCCTCCGCCTCCGCCGCCACCGCCTCCGCCGCCGCCCAAAGCGGCCAGCGTGCAGCAGATCGTGAAACCGGTCGAAGTTCCGCGGAACGTCCAGGAAATGGCCCCCACCACCGTGCCTGAGAAGGTACAGCCGGTGGCGTCGGCCGCCGCAACCAGCGCCGGAGTCGAAGGCGGTGTGGAAGGGGGCGTCGAAGGTGGCGTGGTCGGTGGTGTCGTCGGCGGGGTGGTTGGCGGCGTCGTCGCCGAGCCCACTCCCGCGCCCGCTCCGACCGCTCCGCTCCGCGTCGGGGGCGACGTCAAGGCGCCGACCAAGATCAGCAGCACCGATCCGGTCTATCCGGAAGTCGCCCGCAAGGCCCGCGTTTCGGGCATCGTCATCGTCGAGTGCACGATCGACAAGGGCGGGAACGTGGTCGACGTGCACGTCCTCAAGCCGTTGCCGTTCGGTCTCGATCAAGCCGCCGTCGAAGCGGTTCGCAAGTGGAAGTTCAAACCGGGAACGCTCAATGGTCAACCTGTTGACGTTCTCTACAATCTAACGGTCAACTTCAAGCTGAACTAAATCAACACGGCTCCGGCCTCGCGGCCGGATTCGATGGAGGGAATTTCGCTATGGATATGAGTCTCACCGCTCTTTGGACTTCGATGGGCGCCCCTGCCAAGGGCGTTGTCATCCTCCTCGCGATCATGTCGGTCTACTCGATCTGGGTCATGATCGAGCGCTTCATCATCTTCAACCGCGCCAAGAACCAGTCGCTCAAGCTCCTCGGCGCGCTGTCGAACGTCCTCACCAAGGGCGACTACCAGCAGGCGATCGACATCACCAAGAAGTACAAGGAGTCGCACCTCGCCAAGGTCATCTCGGCCGGGTTGTTGGAGTTCGAGGCCGCGCGCCGCGACCGCCGCAACGTCGATCCCGAGGTTCCGAACGAAGCCGCACGTCAGGGCATGGACCGTACCGCGATGATCACGGTCGCCGAACTGAAAGAGAACCTCGGCGTTCTCGCCACCATCGGCGCCACGGCACCGTTCGTCGGTCTGTTCGGAACGGTTCTCGGCATCATCGACGCGTTCGGCAAGATGGCCACGTCGGGCGGCGGTATCGCCTCCGTCTCCGCCGGTATCTCGGAAGCGCTCGTGACGACGGCATTTGGTCTGTTCGTCGCCATCCCGGCGGTCTGGGCCTACAACTACTTCCAGAACCGCATCGATCGCTTCACGGTCGAGATGTCGAACTCCGGGTCGGAAATGGCGATCTACTTCCTGAAGGAGACCGGAGCGGGAAATGAAAAAGCGTCACTGGGGTAGCTCGCTCGGGAAGTTCGAGAAGCACGCGCTGAACGCCGAGATCAACGTTACTCCGCTGGTCGACGTCTGCCTCGTGCTCCTCATCATCTTCATGGTCGTCACTCCCATGCTGCAGAAGGGTGTCCCGATCAACCTCCCGATCACCGAAGATCCGGAG
>DASXIH010000296.1:0-9103 GCA_036498125.1 Thermoanaerobaculia bacterium | reverse complement strand
CACGGCGCGACGTCGGTGTCCGCGTATGCCGAGGAGGGCTTCCTCCCGGAGGCGATGCTGAACTTCCTCACGCTCCTCGGGTGGTCGTCGCCGGATGGGACGGAGATCTTCACCCGCGACTTCGCGGTCGAGCACTTCTCGCTCGATCGGGTGAACGCCGCCGCGGCGGTCTTCGATCGCACGAAGCTCGAATGGATGAACGGACAGTACATTCACGCGATGAGCGCGAGCGCTCTGCGGCCGCTCGTCGCGAAGTTCTTCGACGCGCCGTGGCTGGAGGAGGGGATCGAAGTCGTCAAGACCAGCGTCCACCTCCTGACGCAGTTCGCGGACGCGCTGAAGTTCGTGCTGGAGTACACGGCACCGGAGAACATCGATCGCGCGTTCGCCGAGGCGCTCGCGAATGACCTGCGGACGAACGGCACGCCTGCTGACGAGACTTCAGTCAAGGCGATGGTCGAACGGCTGAAGACCGCGACCGGGCTGAAAGGGAAGAACCTCTTCATGCCGCTGCGGCTCGCGATCACAGGAAGCGATCACGGTCCGGAACTGGTGCGCGCCATCCCGCTCCTGCAGCATGCGAGCGAGAGCGACACCCGCGTGCTCGCGCCGTTGGCGCGTGTAGAGCGATGTATTCGCTGATCCGTCGTCTGCTCTTCCTCCTCGATCCGGAAGATGCACACGACTTCATTACCCGGCAGATGATCGCATTGCAGCAGATCCCGATCGTGCTTCGCGCGATTGAACGGGCATATGCACCGCCGGAGAGCGCGCGGCGAGAGCTCTTCGGCCTGACGTTTCCGTCGCCGATCGGCATCGCGGCGGGTTTCGACAAGAACGCGACGATGATGCCGTTCCTCGCGGCGCTCGGGTTTGGATTCGTCGAGGTCGGGACGGTGACGCTGCATCCGCAGCCGGGAAACCCGAAGCCGAGGATGTTTCGGCATCCCGAGTCGCACGCGGTGGTGAACCGGATGGGGTTCAACAACGACGGAGCGGATGCGGTGGGGGAGCGGCTTGCGCGTTGGCAGAAGACGGTGCCGCTCCTCGTGAACGTCGGTAAGAACCGCGACGTGCCCCTCGAGGCTGCGCCTGAGGCGTATGCCGCGTGTGCGGCGAAACTCGAGAAGCATGCGGACGTCCTGGTGATCAACGTGTCGTCGCCGAACACCCCTTCGTTGCGTGAGCTCCAGCGGCCCGAGCACCTCATCGCGATCCTCGACGCCGTTTCTGCGACGAAGCCGCTGCTCGTGAAGATCGCGCCGGACGTCGACCACGTGCTTCTCGCCGAGATCTGCGACGTCTGTGTGAAGCGTGCGAGCGGGATGATCTGCACGAACACCACGGCGCATCCGGACGGTGGGCTCTCGGGAGCGCCGCTGATGGCGAAGTCGACGGAGGTGCTGGCGCGAGTGCGCGGACACGTCGGAGCCGGATTTCCGCTGATCGGCGTCGGCGGGGTCTTCACGCCGGACGACGTTCGCTCGAAAATGGCGGCGGGGGCAGATCTCGTGCAGCTCTACACAAGCTTCATCTATGAAGGGCCGGGGCTTCCGTCCCGTCTTGCGCGCGCATGATCATCTACGGCGTCAACCCCGTGCTCGAGGCGATCCGCTCCCATCCGGAGCGGGTGCGGTATGTCGGCGTGGCGCGGGAGCAGAGCGCGAGGCATCAGCGGCTGATCGCCGAGGCGAAGACGAAGGGCGTCTCGGTGCGGAACCTCGCGGCGGACCAGGTCGACCGGCTCGCGGGGCGTGGCGTCCACAACGGAGTCGTCGCGGAGGTCTCCGAGCAGGCATACGCCGATTTCGACGACGTCATCGCCACCGACGCGACGAAGTTCGTTCTCATCCTCGACGGCATCACCGATCCGCAGAACCTCGGCGCGATCCTGCGCGTGGCGGACGGTTTCGGCGTGCAACTCGTCGTCATCCCGGAGCACGATAGCGTCGGATTGACGCCGGCCGCCGTGAAAGCGTCGGCGGGCGCGAGCGCGTGGGTTCCCGTGACGGAAGTGACGAACTTGGCGCGCGCGATCGAGGCGCTGCAGAAACGGGGATTCTGGGTCTACGGCGCGGCGGAGAAAGGGGACGCGCCGTCGGCGATCGACTTCAGCGGACGCGTTGCGCTGGTGCTCGGCAATGAGGGAAAGGGAATCCGGCGCAACGTGCTGGAGCACTGCGACCGCGTCGTGACGATCCCGATGCGCGGGCATGTCGAGTCGTTCAACGTCGCGACCGCCGCAGCGGTGCTCTGCTACGAAGTGGCGCGACAGAACCGATGATCGAAAGCTTCATCGCTGCACTCGCCCCGGCGGCGGCAGCGCTTCTCGCGATTCGATTCTGCCGCGACGATTTGCGGCGGGCGACCTGGCGATGGTTCGTACCTGTGGCGCTGCTCGTCTTCGCGCCCTACTGGGTTACCGATCGCATTCCTGCGCCGCTCGACTTTCTCGCCGCGCACGTCGTCCCTTGGATGCAGCCCGGAGTGGTGGTGCAGAACGCCCTGCAGAGTGACGTCGTCACGCAGATGCTGCCGTGGCGGGAGATCGTCACGCAGTTCTGGCGGCATCGAGAGTGGCCGCTGATCAATCCCTATGCGGGAGCGGGTACGGCACTGTGGGCGAATCCGCAGGCCGCGGTACTCCATCCTCTAACGTTCCTCGGGCTCCCGTTTTCCACCTTCGCGTGGGCGACGTTCGTCGTCGTCGCGCGAGCGGTCATCGCGATGACCGGCATGTTCCTCTTTCTGCGCGAAGAGAGGCGGTCGGAACAGGCCGCGGTGATCGGCGCGATCGCATACGCATTCTGCGGGATGCACATCGCCTTTCTGCTGTTTCCGGCCGTGAATGTGACGATGATGCTGCCTTGGCTGATGACGTTCATCGCGCGGAGGCATACCCTCGGTTGCGCGATAGCGACGGCGCTCCTGTTCCTTGGCGGGCATCCGGAATCGGTCTTCCTCGCGGGCTTGCTCGCGATCCCGTACGCAATCGCCGTTCATCGCGCCGGAATGATGCGTTACGCGTTTGCGGCCGTCAGCGGAGCCCTGCTCGCAGCACCGGTCGTCGTGCCGTTTCTGCTCGCGGCCGGCGGCAGTGAACGAGCGGCGCACCCGTTGAGCTTCACGCCGTTCGAGCCGTCGCAACTGTTGTCGTTTGTGTTTCCGGCGCGTTTTGCCTATGCGCCGTTCAGTGCGCCGGGCGCGAATTTCAACGAATTCGCCATTCAATACGCCGGCTTCGCGACCTTCGCGCTTGCGTTGTTCGCGATCGTGAGAAAGGGGCGCGAGCTTCGGTTCTGGATCGTGATGCTGCTCGTGCTGTTCGCGGCAGCGTACCTACCCGTCGCGCTCATGGCGCGTGCGCGTTACGCGGTCGCGTTCGTCGTTTCCACTCTCGCCGCGTACGGCTACGATCTGAAGCGCGATCGTTCCGCAAACCTGATTGCGGCAGGCTGCCTCGGCGTGGTTCTGATCGCGGCGGTTGCGTTCTGGCCGCGCGCGGTCGAGATGCACGTGGAGGCGTTCGTGGTGGCGTCGGCCGCGATCGCGATCGTCAGCACAGCCGTGCTCGCGTGGAGTCCGCGGCTTGCGGCAATCGCGGTCGCTGCCGACCTTGCGGTACTTCTCCTGCTCTCCATTCCGCCTCACTCCCGGCCGGAGTTCTACCCGGAGACCGGCGCGATCCGCTTCTTGCGGGCACAGCCGGGCGAATTTCGTGTCTCCGGGGTCGGCGGATCACTCTTTCCCAACGTCTCGACCATGTTCGGGATCCGCGACATCCGCGTCCATGATCCGATGGCGTCGGAGCAATATCTGAGGAAGCTCGAGAGCGGCGGGCTCGACCGGCGCGGCTACTTCGAAGTCTTCCACGGCTTTCCGTCGCCACGGCTCGCGAACGAGCTTGGCGTGCGGTACTTCATCGCGCCGCCCGGGGTTCGGAGCCCGCTGCCCGCCGTTTGCAGGGGGGACGATGCGGTCGTGTTCCTCAATCCAGGCGCCCGCGATCTGCCGCCCTCGGCGATTCCAAAACCGCCGGGCTGGACCATCGGTTGGGTGCTGGGGTTCGTTGGCCTCTTGTCCCTTTGGTTGCTTCGGAATAACGCCGCTCTTGCGTCCCGTTAGGCCCTTTTGCTATAACCCACGGCTCTTCGGCCTCCGCCGGCAATGCTCTACCTCTGCGATGCTGGATCTGAGGCTTGATGTGTCTTTGAAAACGTAGTTTGGCGCTGGCATAGCTCAGTTGGTAGAGCAGCTGATTTGTAATCAGCAGGTCGCGGGTTCGAGTCCCGTCGCCAGCTCCAGCGCCAGAAATTTGGGTAAGAGGGAGAGTTGGCTGAGCGGTCAAAAGCAGCAGACTGTAAATCTGCCGGGCCACGCCCTACGGAGGTTCGAATCCTCCACTCTCCACCAGACTCGAACGGGAATCAGGCGGGAGTAACTCAGGGGTAGAGTCACAGCCTTCCAAGCTGTTGGTCGCGGGTTCGAATCCCGTCTCCCGCTCCAAGAAAGGTTACGAAGTTGCGGGGTTACGAGGTTCGGCGGTGCCGGCTACCTCGTAACCCCGAAACCTCGCAACTGCGAGTTAGCCCTCGTAGCTCAGGGGTAGAGCACGTCCTTGGTAAGGACGGGGTCACGAGTTCAAATCTCGTCGAGGGCTCCAGAAAACATTAGGAAATCAAGAAGATGGCACGCGCAGGCAGAGAAATCATCACCCTTCAGTGCACTGAGTGCAAACGGAAGAACTACTCCACGAACAAGAACAAGAAGACGATGACGGAGAAGCTCGAGCTGAAGAAGTTCTGCCGGCACGAGCGGAAGCACACCGTCCATCGCGAGACGAAGTAACACGGGGAATTTCGCCGCAAAGCTGAGCTTTCTCAGTCTTTTGCGGGTTTTTTTTCGAGACACAGGCCAATAGCTCAATTGGCAGAGCAGCGGTCTCCAAAACCGCAGGTTGGGGGTTCGAGTCCCTCTTGGCCTGCCAGCACTCTGCGAACCGGGAAGGATCCAATGGCCACTGAGGTAGTGAAGAGAGAAGACAACGCGATCGTGGCGAAGCCCCGCGAGTGGTGGCTCACCACCCGTGACTTCTTCCGCGATACCAACTCCGAGATGAAGAAGGTCACCTGGCCGAACCGGCCGGAGGTGGTCGGCACGACCGTGGTCGTCCTGATCGCGACCGTCATCTTCGCCGTGTATCTCTGGGGCTGCGACATCATCTTCTACAAGGCAATCGACTTCCTCTTCTCGAAGTTCGGAGCGACGGTCGCCTAGTCATGACTGAAGCAATGACAGTCGCCAAGCAGTGGTACATCGTCCACACCTACTCCGGATTCGAGGAGCGGGTGAAGGAGAACCTGCAGCAGCGCATCGACGCGCTCGGCATGCGCGAGAAATTCGGCGAGATCAAGATCCCGACCGAAACGCTCATCGAGATGAAGGGGGGCAAGAAGCGCGAAGTGCAGCGCAAGTTCTTCCCCGGCTACATCCTCGTCGAGATGGAGATGTCCGACGAAGCGTGGCATCTCGTCAAGAACACTCCGAAGGTCACCGGCTTCGTCGGCACCGGCAAGAAGCCGACGCCGCTGCTGCCGGAAGAGGTCGACCAGATCCTGACGCAGGTCGTCACGACCAAAGAAAAGCCGAAACCGAAGCACGTCTACGAGCACGGCGAGCACGTGCGGATCACCGACGGACCGTTCACCAACTTCACCGGCGTGGTCGAAGAGGTCAATCTCGACCGCAACACGCTGAAGGTCATGGTCACGATCTTCGGGCGCTCGACACCGGTCGAGCTCGACTTCCTGCAGGTGGCCCGCTACGACGCCACCGAAGAAGCCGCGCAACCGGCAAAACGTTAATTCGATAGGACTCACAGATGGCTAAGAAGATCACCGGATACATCAAGCTCCAGATTCCCGCCGGACAGGCGACTCCTGCCCCGCCGGTCGGCCCTGCGCTCGGCCAGCACGGCGTGAACATCATGGAGTTCTGCAAGACCTTCAACGCGCGCACGCAGAAGGATCAGGGACTCATCATTCCGGTGGTGATCACCGTCTTCAGCGACCGCACCTTCACCTTCATCACGAAGACGCCGCCGGCTGCGGTGCTCCTGCTGAAGGCCGCGGGCCTCGCGAAGGGCTCCGGCGTTCCGAACAAGACGAAGGTCGGCAAGGTGACGAAGAAGCAGGTCGAGGACATCGCCAAGACCAAGATGCCGGACCTGAACGCCGCGTCGCTCGAAGCAGCCATCAAGACCGTGGAGGGAACTGCACGGTCGATGGGAATCGAAATCCAGTAACCAGTCACCAGTGCCTAGTCACTAGTCACTGGAAAGAGGCGCGCCAGCGCGTAGCTGGTGCACGAGTAGGAGGCTCGCAAGGGCCGCTAACACTACAAGGAGTCAAATGGCCAAACACGGCAAGAAGTATCGCGCTGCAGCCGGGAAGGTCGAGCAGCGGCCGTATCAGTTGGACGAAGCGTTCTCGCTCCTCAAGCAGGTGGCGTTCGCGAAGTTCAATGAGACGGTCGAGCTCTCGATGCTCCTCGGTGTCGATCCCAAGCACGCCGATCAGATGGTCCGCGGCACGACCGTGCTTCCGCACGGCACCGGCCAGACCAAACGCGTGCTCGTGATCGCACAGGGCGACAAACAGCGTGAGGCGCAGGAGTCGGGCGCTGATTACGTCGGAGGCGACGAACTGGTGGAGAAGATTCAGGGTGGTTGGACTGACTTCGACGCCGTCATCGCGACCCCCGACATGATGCGCTCGGTCGGTAAGCTCGGTAAGGTCCTCGGTCCCCGCGGACTGATGCCGAACCCGAAGACCGGCACCGTCACGTTCGACGTCGCCAAGGCACTAGCCGAGATCAAGGCCGGTAAGGTGGAGTTCCGCGTCGACAAGACGTCGATCATCCACGTTCCGGTCGGCAAGATCTCGTTCTCCGCGGACCAGCTCCGCGACAACGCATCGTCGATCATCAATGCGGTGCGCAAGGCGAAACCGGCGGCGGCGAAAGGGAAGTACGTCCGCTCGATCTACATCTCGTCGACGATGAGCCCCTCGATCATGATCGATTCGGCCATCGCCGAGGCGAAGGCGGAGTAGGAGGAAACATGAATCGCGAAGAAAAAGCGTCGATGATTTCCGATCTCTCCGGCGGCGTCGCGCAGGCGACCAATGCGTTCTTGATCGACTTCAAGGGCATCACGGTTCCGCAGGTCACCGAGCTCCGCAAGCAGGTCCGCGAGACCAACTCGAGCTACATCGTCGTCAAGAACACACTGGCGCTCGTGGCGGTGAAGGACTCGCCGCTCAAGGCGCTCGAGGGTGCTTTCTCCGGGATGACGGCCGTTGCGTACAACACGACCGATGCTGTTCCGCTCGCGAAGGCGCTCACCAAGTTCGCCAAAGACGTTCCGACGGTTCAGTTCAAGGGCGCCCTGCTCAACGGGCAGGTCGTTCCCGCGAGCGAGATCCAGAACATTGCCAATCTGCCCTCGCGCGAGCAGCTCATTTCGAAGCTGCTGTATCTCATGCAGCATCCGATTCGCGGTCTCGCAGTCGTTCTCAACGGCACCATTCGCAACTTCGCCGTGGTCGTCGACCAGATCGCGAAGCAGAAGGGTGGCGGAGAAGAAGCGCCGGCCGAAGCAAACGCGTAATTGAAACCGCGAGCTCCGGCTCGCATGTGATTGAACGAGACAAGAAGACTTTTGGAGGATGAAATGGCTGTTTCGACTGAAGATTTTGTGAAGCAGATTGAGTCGATGTCGGTGCTCGACCTCAGCAACCTGGTCAAGGCGCTGGAAGACCGCTTCGGCGTCTCCGCCGCCGCTGCCGCGGCTCCTGCCGCCGCTGCCGGCCCGGCCGCCGCTGCCGCCGCCCCGGTCGAAGAGAAGACGGAATTCACCGTTGTTCTCGAGAGTGCCGGCGAGAAGAAGATCAATGTCATCAAGGCCGTCCGCGAGGTCACGGCACTCGGCCTGAAGGAAGCAAAGGATCTCGTCGAGGGCGCGCCGCAGACCATCAAGGAAGGCGTCTCCAAGGACGAGGCCGACAAGATCAAGAAGGCGTTCGAAGAAGCCGGCGCCAAGGTCTCGATCAAGTAGTTTTTCGGATTCCATTCGTTCCGGGCGGGGCGCACGGCCCCGCTCGGAATTGCTGTTTCGTTCGGAACCGATGGAGGGGGGAGCGGCCTCCATCACATGGTTCCAAACCCCGCGATTCAGCCACTCGCGTCGCCTGCGTGGTGGTCTCGCCTACAAGTCGCGGCACGCATGACGTGCCGAAAGGAGCTACCTGATGAACGGTTCGATGCCGAAACAGGAGCCGGTCCGCCACGACTTCTCGAAGATTCGCAGCTACATGGCGCTGCCGAATCTGATCGACGTCCAGCGGAAATCGTACGAGCGTTTCCTGCAGATGAATCTTCTGCCGGAAGAGCGCGAGGACACCGGCCTGCAGAGCGTCTTCACGAGCGTCTTCCCCTTCAGCGATTTTCGTGAGACCTGCTCGCTCGATTTCGTGAAGTTCGCGATCGGCAACTGGGAGTGCAAGTGCGGCCAGCTCAAGGGCCTCGAGCACCTGCGCATGACCTGCGCCAACTGCGGCAACAAGATCATCACCGATCACCCGCACGAGGAAACGGTCAACTGCCCCAGCTGTGGCGTGATCAACAAGAATCGCGTCGAAGTCTGCGACATCTGCGGCAACCCCGTCGATCTCCAGATGAAGTACTCCGTCGAAGAGTGCCAGGAACGCGGGATGACCTACAGCGTTCCCCTCAAGGTCACCTTCCGCCTCTTCGTCTACGACAAAGATCCCGACACCGGCGTCAAGCACATGCGCGACGCCAAGGAAGAGGAGGTCTTCTTCGGCGACCTCCCTCTCATGACCGACAACGGTACCTTCATCATCAACGGTACCGAGCGCGTCATCGTCAGCCAGTTGCACCGTTCGCCCGGCGTCTTCTTCACCAAGGAGTCGGCGCACACGTTTCTGGCGAAGATCATCCCGTACCGCGGCTCCTGGGTGGAGTTCGAGTACGACCAGAAGAACATCCTCTACGTCCGCATCGACCGCAAGCGCAAGTTCCT
>DASXIH010000295.1:0-3824 GCA_036498125.1 Thermoanaerobaculia bacterium | reverse complement strand
GGTCGCGACATTCGGCGAGGTGTACGCCTTCTCGCCGACCGCGATCGCGATGCATCGCGACGAGCCAACCGAGGTCACGTTCTGGAACCTGCAATCGGACGACGAGCACGACTTCATGCTGCTCAACGACCGCAACTCCGTGCTCTCGCAATTCAAGCTTCCGCCGCTGAAAAAGACGACGGTTGTCTTCACGTTTCATCGCGATGGAATCTACCGATTCGTCTGCACAATGCATCAGCCTGAAATGGCCGGCGCCATCACGGTTGGGCCTCCGGCGATGTGATACAACTCGCCGCCCTATGAAGGTCCACGAATATCAGGCAAAAGAGATCCTGCGGCGCTATGGAGTCCCTACGCCGCGCGGCATCGTCGTCGACTCCCCGGAGGATGCGCGGGCCGCCGCGAAAGAGCTCGGCGGACGCGTGGTGGTCAAGGCGCAGATTCACGCGGGCGGCCGCGGTAAAGGCGGCGGCGTCAAGCTCGCGAAGGACGCTGACGAAGCGGCCGATCTGACCAAGAAAATGATCGGGATGACGCTCGTGACGCACCAGACCGGCCCTGAAGGCCGCGAGGTGCGGAAGGTGCTCATCGAAGAGGCGCTCAACATCGACCGCGAGCTGTACCTCGGCATCACGCTCGACCGCCGCATCGGGTTGCCGGTCGTGATGGCGTCGCAGCAGGGCGGCATGGAGATCGAGGAGGTCGCCGAGCGCGATCCGAAGGCGATCCACCGCGAGCCGATCGACACAGTCCTCGGCGTGCAGCCGTTCCAGGCGCGCGCGGTCGCAAACGCGCTCGGCCTCACCGGCGACCCGTACAAGAAGTGCGTCGATTTCATGCAGAAGCTGATGCGCGCGTACGTCGAGACCGACGCTTCGCTCGCCGAGATCAATCCGCTCCTCCTGACGAAGGAGGGCGACGTCCTCGCGCTCGACTGCAAGATGAACTTCGACGACAACGCGCTCTTCAGGCACAAGGACATCGTCGAGATGCGCGACGTCCACGAAGAGGATCCGCTGGAGCTCGAGGCCTCGAAGTTTGGGCTGAACTACATCAAGCTCGATGGCAACGTCGGCTGCATGGTGAACGGCGCGGGCCTCGCGATGGCGACGATGGACATCATCAAGCTCGCGGGCGGCGAGCCGGCGAACTTCCTAGACGTGGGCGGCGGCGCGTGCGCGGAGCAGGTGAAGAACGCGTTTCGCATCATTCTGAGCGACAAGAACGTCAAGGCGATTCTGATCAACATCTTCGGCGGCATCATGCGCGGCGACCGCATCGCGGAAGGCGTCGTGAGCGCCTCGCGGGAGATCGGTCTGCCGGTTCCGGTGGTGGTGCGGCTCGAGGGGACGAACGTCGACCTCGGCAAGGAGATCCTCGCAAAGTCGGGACTCCCGCTCATCACGGCTGACGGCATGGGAGACGCGGCGGCCAAGGTGGTCGCGGCGGCACAAGGGAAATAGTCAATGGCGATTTGGGCTGACAAGAATACAAAGGTCATCGTTCAAGGCATCACGGGGCGCGAGGGAACGTTCCACGCGATCCAGTGCCGCGATTACGGAACGCAGGTGGTTGGCGGCGTCACGCCCGGCAAGGGCGGCACGACGCACGAAGGCTTCCCGGTTTTCAACAGCGTCCGCGAGGCGCGGGAGAAGGCGGGCGCGACCTGCTCGCTGATTTTCGTTCCGCCGCCGTTCGCGGCTGACGCGGTCATGGAAGCGGCCGACGCCGGCGTGGAGCTGATCATCTGCATCACGGAAGGCATTCCGGTGAACGACATGGTCCGCGCGCACGACTTCCTCCGGAAGGCGAACGCGCGCGCGGTCGCCGAGGGGCGCTCGCCCTCGCGGCTGATCGGGCCGAATTGCCCCGGCATCATCACGCCGGGACAGGCGAAGATCGGGATCATGCCGGGACACATTCACGTCCCGGGTCCGGTCGGGATCGTCTCGCGCAGCGGAACGCTGACGTACGAGGCGGTCGGCCAGACGCGGCATATCGGCCAGTCGACGGCGGTCGGCATCGGCGGCGATCCGCTGCCGGGAACGAACTTCATCGACTGCCTCGCCGCGTTCCAGGCGGATCCTGCGACCGAGGCGATCATCATGATCGGCGAGATCGGCGGCAGCGCCGAGGAAGAGGGCGCCGCGTTCGTGAAAGCGCACGTGACCAAGCCGGTCGTCGCGTTCATCGCGGGCCAGACCGCTCCTCCGGGACGCCGCATGGGCCACGCCGGCGCGATCATCAGCGGCGGCAAGGGGACGGCGGCCGAGAAGATGGCGGCGCTCGAGGCGGCGGGGATTCACGTCGTGAAGGCGCCGAGCGACATGGGGAAGAGAGTCTCCGAGGTCATGGGGCGGTAACGAGTGCTTCGGGCTTGGTGCTTCGTGCTCAGCGTGTCATTTGCGCTGGGCACTTTTGCTGAGCCGCACTGGTATCGCGGAAATCTCCACACGCATACGACCGAGAGCGACGGCGACTCGCCGCCTTCGGAGGTCGTGCGCTGGTACCGCGAGCATGGATACGACTTCCTCGTCATCACCGATCACAACAAGCTGACGGCGGTGCATGACGACAAGCTGCTGCTGATCCCGGGCGAAGAGGTGACCGACCGCTACGCGAAGAAGCCGTTGCATGTGAACGCGATCGGGATCTCGAAGGTCGTGACGCCGCAGCATGGCGACTCGATTCCGGCGACGCTGCAGCACGACGTCGACGCGGTGCACGACGCCGGCGGAATCGCGGAGATCAACCACCCGAACTTCGGCTGGGCGTTCGGCGCGGATGAGATGAAGCAGGTGAACGGCTTCACGCTCCTCGAGATCGCGAGTGGGCACCCGCTGGTGAATATGCAGGGCGGTGGTGATGTCGAAACGGTCGAGGCGATGTGGGATGACCTGCTGCGCTCCGGCAAACGCGTGTATGCCGTCGCGATCGACGACGCGCACCACTTCCACTGCGACGCGAAGGTGAATGACTACGCGCCGCCCGGGAAGGGCTGGATCCTAGTCCGCGCGGAGAAGCTCGACGAGGCTTCGATTCTCGACGCGATCCGGCGTGGCGACTTCTATGCTTCCACCGGCGTGATGCTCGACTCGGTCGATTTCGACGGCAAGGAGCTGCAGGTCAGGATCCACGAGGACGGCTACTCGAAGTACCGGACGACGGTGGTCCGCGACGAGAAGTACATCCGCGCCCGGGTCGACGACTCGAACGGGCACAGCGCATGGACGCAGCCGGTGTTTCTGGGGCCAGCGACGTCTTCAGGTCATTGATCGGCTGGCGGACCGCCGTTTACGGGAGATTGAGGTTCGAAGTTCGAGGTTCGAGGGAAGAGGTAAGAAGGGATGTCAGCGTGTCTCTTACCTCTTCATTCGAACCTCGAACCTCGAACCTCAATCCCCGGTAAACGCATGAGAGCCCTGCATTTTTGTAAGTGCGGGGTGCCGTAGGACACGCGCCGCGTGAGTTTTCGTTTCGCGGAAGCTCCGCACGCTAGTCGGAAAGCTCGGATTGCATAGGTCCGGTGCCTTTCGCTGACGAGCTTCGCTGTTTTCCGTTCTCGAAAAGCTCGGATGTCTTAGCGCGGAGCAAGATTTCGTTCCGCCCGACGCTCCACGACCAGAAGGCGAGGCTCGGTGGGATACCCGCCGGTGCCTGGCGGACACCGCGCCAGTGACTGCTGGAGCTTCGGCGGGTATCCCGACGAGCTTCCGGACAAGGGTTTCGAGCTTCCCGACTCAGATTCCGAGCTTCCGGACAACGGTTTCGAGCTTCCGGAGTCAGATTCCGAGCTTCTGGACAACGGTTTCGAGCTTTCCGAC
>DASXIH010000294.1:0-8090 GCA_036498125.1 Thermoanaerobaculia bacterium | reverse complement strand
ATCCACCCGGCGGTCGGCGTTGCGCGGCTCGGCAACAGCCCCGACGCCTTCTACCTCGAGCCTCAGACCATCGGCGGCCTCCCGATCGAGTGCGACGCGGGCGGCAACCCGGTTATGCGCGACGGCCAGCCGGTTTACGTCCAAAAGTTCAAGGACGACCACGGCCGCATCAAACGCCAGGGGGCGCAGTTCTCGGTCTACGCGTACGACTCCGCCGACCCGGGCGATCCCGGCCGGGAGATCTCGATCGGCGACGCCGACATCGAGAGCGTCGAGTGGAGCGTCCACCTCGCGAACAAGAAGGGCGCCTGGTACAACAACGACGAATTGATCGGCGACGTCATGCTCGCCAGCGCCACCAATCCGAACTACTACGAGGAGCACAGCTGGCACAACTGGGACGTCGCCGATCCCGACGAGCGCTTCCCGCGCCGCGACTGGATCATCGACCCCGGGCCGCGCAAAGTCTCCAGCCCCGGCGAGAAGGTCGGGTTCTCGCGCGACAACATCCCGGCCGACTACACGAAGGGCGGCTTCCCGCAGATCCGCAAGCACCACCCGCGTGTGCCGTACGAGATCGACACCCTTGGCGATCTCCTCATGGACCGCAGCGGCCGTCTCGTCGTCCTCGGCGGCTTCGGCCACGCCGGCGGCACCGAAGCGATCGTGACGTACACGGGGCAGGACACCTGGTTCGACGACATCTCCGACGGGCCGGTCACCTGCAAACTGAAACTCAAGAGCCGCAGCGAGCCGATCATCCTGAAAGCGTGGGCGCTGGTCGGCTCGCCGAAATACGCGCCGGAGATCCGCAACATCGTCACGCTCGACGACGTCATGTTCGACGTCGGCGTCCGTTTCAAGAACCTCGTGCCGGAGCTGTACCGCGACGGCGGATTCAATCCGGCGTATCGAGCGAACTACGAGCGCGACATCCAGCCGATCTTCGACCGCATCGCCGACTACATCTGGGTCGCGAACGTGCCGTCGATGGTCGCGTTCGCGTCGCCGCGCTTCAACCCGCGGGACAGCTCCGACGGAAACCGCGCCAATCGCGAGACGTTCTTCCGCTACTTCCGCGACTCGAGCGGCAACGAGGTCTCGCCGCCGCACAACGTCCTCTTCTACAACAACGTCCCGCTGATGCCACTCAACTCGGGCTCGAACTCCGTGACGAACGAGAACATCGACCGCTTCATGGGGCTCACCAACACGCAGTACTTCCTCCTCGGCCAGTGGGCGAAGGGACTCTTCACGACCGGCGACGCGGCGACGTTCCCGGTGCACCCGCGCGACGCGGCGAGCGTCGGCAACTGCGTCGGCCATCCGATGTCACCAGGCATCGAGGTGACGTGGACGACGCGCAACCCGCTCATCTACGAGTCGGCGTATCGCATCAAGCACGCGTACGACGAGGAGCACTACAAGGAGCACGGTCTCTCGGCCGAGCACGACGAGACAGGGCTCTGGTACGAGAAGCAGGGCCTCACGCCGCCCAGCTACCTCAAGGTGCAGGACGGCTGCGAGCCGGGCGACCTGACGAAGCGGATGTCCGGGCCGTGGATGTCGGACTTCTACCAGTGCGCGATCGAGTACGTCTCGTTCAAGCGCGCCGAGAACGAGCTCTCGCTCAGCGGCATCCCGCCGGCGCCGACCTACTACGCGAACTGGTGGCCGCCGCAGGCGCCGGTCAACGTCATCACCGGCGGGCTCACGCGCAACGACCAGGAGGCGGCTGGGCTGCCGGCCGGCTACTCGGTCTACTACGCGCGCGGCGCGAACAACATCGCGAACCTCGTCATCGCCTGGAAGTACATGGGCTTCGTCGTGAACGAGAACACCTCGCCCGAAGGGAAGCTCTATCCGTACTTCACCGAGGCGGAGCGGAACCACGATCGATTCGTCGTCAGCTCCGTCGCCGTCGGGAGTCCGGTCAACCAGCTCGCGGCCTCGGGGAGTTACAACACGCCGTCCAATTTCTTCTCGCAGACGTGGTACCTGCGCGAGGAGCAGGCGATCGCGGAGTGCAACGGCTTCCCAGCCGACGGAGACCGTTGCGAGAAGCATTGAGCGCTTTCAACGTTGCGATCATCGGCGGCGGGCCGGCCGGCTGCGCCGCCGCATTGACGCTGCTGCGTTACTCGAAGCTGCGCGTCGTCGTGATCGAGCGGAGCGACTACGACGGCTGGCGCGTCGGCGAGACGCTCTCCCCCGGCGTGCGCCCGCTGCTGCGCTATCTCGACGCGACGTCGATCATCGAGGACGACGGCCATCTGACGAACTACGGCACCTCGGCGTCGTGGGGCACCGACGAGACCGTCTCGCGCGACTTCCTCTTCGTCGCCGCCGGTGAAGGACGCCACCTCGACCGCGCGCGCTTCGACCGCTCCCTCGCGCAGCTCGTCCGCGAGCGTGGTGGTGTCCTGATGACGGGCTGCACCTGGGAAAGCGCCAATGTCGACGCCCGATACGTCATCGACGCGAGCGGCCGTCACGCTTCGTTCGCCCGCGCACGCGGCGCGCGCGTGATCGCGCACGACAATCTAACGGGCATCGTCGCCATCGTGACGAACGAGCATGCCCGCGCCGGGGGGACGCTGGTCGAAGCGGCACCCGACGGCTGGTGGTACTCCGCGCGCCTACCCGAGAACCGTGCCGTCGTCGCATTCATGAGCGACGCCGACATCATCCGCGAGCAAAAGCTGCACGAAACGGCGGTGTTCCAAGGGCGCATCGGCGATGCGACGATCGTCCACGGCCCCACCGCCTGCCCCGCACAGTCGCAGATCCTCGACAAACCATACGGCGACGGCTGGATCGCCGCCGGCGAAGCGGCCATCGCCTTCGACCCGCTGTCGTCGATGGGCATCGGCTACGCGCTCTCCTCGGGAATCGAAGCCGCACGCGTCGCCGCAAGCTCGCTCAATGGCGGCGACGGCGCCGCGGCCTACGCCGCCGATATCGCCGCGCATTTCCAGTCGTACCTCGCGCGAAAGCGCGAGTACTACTGCATCGAACAACGCTGGCGCGACCGGCCGTTCTGGCAACGCCGACACCTGTAGGGGCGGCTACGCGTGGACGAGCGCCGTGGCGGCGACGGCGTCGAGCGGGCGCGCGAAGTAGAAGCCTTGCGCGTAGTCGACGCCCAGGATGCGCATGCGGTCGACCTGATCCTGCGTCTCGAGGCCTTCCACCGTCACCGACATACCGAGGCTGCGGGCGAGCGCGGAGACCGTGCGGACGATCTCGTCGCTGCGGCGCGCGTCGGCGTCGAGCAGGAACGAGCGGTCGATCTTCAGCATGTCGAACGGGAACTGCCGCAGCGAGCTGAGTGACGAATAGCCGGTGCCGAAATCGTCGAGGCTCAGCCCCACGTCGATCGCGCGTAGCTCGCGAAGCAGCTCGCCGGCCGCCTCCGCGTTGTCGATCAGCACCGACTCCGTCACCTCGAGGTGCAGCCGTTGCGCGGCCACGCTGTGGTCCGCCAGCGCGCCCGCGATCCTGTCGATCACGTTCGGCTGCAGCAACTGCTTCGGCGAAAGATTCACGTGCATGTCGACGCCGTTGTTCCACGACGCGAGCTGCCGCAGCGCGTCGCGCAGCACCCACTCGCCGATCGGTACGATCAATCCCGTCTCTTCCGCGACCGGAATGATCTCCTCGGCGCCGATGAGCGTATCGCCACGCTGCCAGCGAACGAGCGCCTCGAAGCCCGAGAGCTTCCCGGTCGCCATCTCGATGATCGGCTGGTAGCAGACGCGCAGCTCGCCACGGTCGATGGCGCGCCGCAGGTCGGTCTCGAACTCCATCAACTTGACCGCGCGGTCGTGCATCGCGGTGTCGAACACTTCGTGCCGCGCCTTGCCGCGCGCCTTGGCGCGGTACATCGCGATGTCGGCGTCGCGCAGCACATCCTCGGGGCGCCCGTGTCCGCTGGTGCTGAGCGCGATACCAATGCTGACGGTGGTGTAGATGTCGTGCGCGCCGATCCGGAACGGCTCGGCGACCGCGTCCTGCACCCGCTGTGCGGCGCGCACCGCGTCGGTGTCGCGCTCGATGTTCTCGATCAGCATCGCGAACTCGTCTCCGCCGAGGCGCGCGACCGTGTCGCTGGCGCGGAGCATCGACGTGAGCCGCTGCGCCACGCCGACCAGCAGCTCGTCGCCGAACGTGTGGCCGAGGGAGTCGTTCACGACCTTGAAGCGATCGAGGTCGAGGAAGAGGACCGCGAAGAGCAGGCCATGCCGGCGCCGCAGCTCCATCGCTCGCTCCAGGCGATCCATGAACAGCGCGCGGTTCGGCAGCCCGGTGAGGCCGTCGTGAAACGCGTCGTGCATCAGCCGCTCGACGGCGAGCTTCCGCTCTGTGATGTCGGTCTGCGAGCCGGCGATGCGCGTGGCGACGCCGTTCGCGTCGCGGATCGCGAGGCCGCGGGTGAGCATCCAGCGGAAATTGCCATCCCACTCGCGCATGCGGTGCTCGTGCTCGAAATGCGGCGTGTCGCCGCGCAGGTGGCGGTCGATCGTCGCTCGCAGCAGCGTGATGTCGTCCGGGTGCACGCGCGAGAACCAGTCGTCGGGATCGTTCCCAATCTCGTCCTCGGCGTACCCGAGCATCGCCTTCCACCGCGGCGAGTAGTAGACGTCGTCCTCGCGCAGGTCCCACACCCACAGCCCGTCGTTCGCGCCGCGCGCGGAGAGGGCATAGCGCTCTTCACTCTCGCGCAATGCGTGCAGCGTGCGGCTCTGCTCGAGCGAGTAACGGATGGAGCGTTCGAGTAGCTGCGCGTCGATCTGTCCCTTGACGAGGTAATCGGCGGCGCCTGCGCGCATGGCGAGGAGGTCGATGTCGCCGTCGCCCTGACCGGTCAGGAGAATCAGCGGCGCCTCGATATCGAGGCTGCGCGCCTGGCGAATGAGCTCGATGCCGTCATGCTCGCCGAGGCGGTAGTCGATGAGCGCGACGTCGTGCGCGCCGTGCGCGATCGCGGTCAGAGCGTTGTCGAACGATGCGACCCAGTCGACGAGGAACTGCGTGCGCCTGCTGTCCCCGAGGAGATCGCGCGTCAGGACGTAGTCGTCCTCATCGTCTTCGACGAGGAGAACGCGGATGGGTTTGCGGTCGCGGTCAGGCAATGTGTTCGGGTGGCAGCTCGACGATCTCGATCCAGTAGCGCCCGATGTCGCGCATGACGGTCACGAGCCCCTCAAATGTAACCGGTTTCGTGATGAATGAGTTCGCGCCGAGGTCGTAGGTGCGGTAAATGTCCTCTTCGGCCTTCGACGTCGTGAGGACGATGATCGGGATGCGGCGCAGGTCGGGATCCGCCTTGATCTCGCGCAACGCCTCGCGCCCGTCCTTTCGCGGCATGTTCAGGTCGAGCAGGATCAGTCCCGGAGGCGGGGCGGTTTCGCCCGCGTATTTGTTGCGGCGATAGAGGTAGTCGAGCAGCTCATCGCCGTCCTCGACGCAGCGAAGGTCGTTGACGACGCGGCTCTCCGCGAGCGCGTCCTTCGCCAGCATGCGGTCTTCTTCGTCATCGTCCGCCAGCAGGATGACGATCGGTTTCCCACCGTTAGGCATGCAGCGTCTCCTTTTCGAGGTGATGTTCGTGGGCGTGGTGCACCGGCAGCGTGGCGGTAAATGTCGATCCTACTCCCGGCTCGCCGTGCGCCACGATCTCTCCGCCGTGACGCTCGACGATTTTGCGACAAATCGCTAGTCCAATGCCCGTCCCTTCGTAAGTCCCGCGTCCATGCAGGCGTTCAAACATCGTAAAAATTCGTTCCGCGTACTTTTCTTCGAAGCCGATGCCATTGTCGGCGACCACGATCTGCGCGCGGTCGCCGTCGACGCTGCCGCTGATCGTGATGAGCGGCGGCACCCCTTCGCGATGGAATTTCAGCGCGTTCGAGATCAGGTTCTGCAGGAGCTGACGCATCTGCAGCGGATCGGCGTCGATCGCCGGAAGCGCCCCGATCTCGACGTGCGCGCCCGCTTCATGGGTCCGGATCTCCAGGTCGTGCGCCACCTCGCGCGCGACGTGCTCGAGATCGACGGGAACGAAAGGCTGCGCCTTCGTCGTGACGCGCGAAAACGCGAGGAGGTCGTTGATCAGGACCTGCATCCGCTTTGCCGCCGACTGCATCCGCGCGACGTAGTCCTGCCCCTGCTCCGGCAGGTCCGCCGCGTATTTCGCCTGCAGCCGGTCGCCGAACGCCTGGATCTTCCGCAGCGGCTCCTGGAGGTCGTGTGACGCGACGTAGGCGAAGTCTTCGAGCTCGCGGTTGCTCTGCTCCAGCCGCCGCATCGCCTCATGCAACTCCGACTCGGCGTCTTTGCGCTCGCGGATGTCGCGCGCGATGAGGACCGCCCCCTGCTGGACGTCGCCATCGGTGACCGGCGAGATCGAGATGCTCACCGCGACCGGCTCGTCACTGTCCTTCTGTCGCAGCGACCGCTCCTGATCGCGGATCGCCGTCTTTCGCACGAGGTCTCGCAGCGTGCGCGAGATCGTCTGCTCGCTCTCCGTCACTTCCAGCGTGTCGATCGACCGCCCCAGCAGTTCGGCATCTTTGAACCCCAGAAGATGAGTGACCGCGCCATTGACGACGCGGATGCGGCCATCGGCGTCGATGACGAAGAGCGCGTCGGCCATCGTGTCGAGGATCTCCCGCGCCGCCCGCGCCGCCGTGATCGGCGGAAGACGGTGGTGCAGGATGCTCGTCCACGCGATGATCATGAACGCGAGCACCGGGATGTATCCGATCGGCCGCATGTTCACGCCGAACATCGGCGCGAAGTCGACGCTGGCGATGTAGACGACGATGAACGCGAGCAGCAGCCGCGCGATGCGCTTCTTGCGCTTGGCGTCCGCCTCTCGTTGCCACTCTTTGATGCCTTCGACGAGCTGCGCGACCAGCACACCCACGAAGAAGATCAAGAACAGCGGGAGCAGTTTCCCGGCGAGCGGGTAGTACCCCCAGTCATGTTTCTCGACGCTCCCGACCATCAGACTCGTGGCGAGCGCCACGATCGCGAAAAGGCTGCTTGCGCCCCAAACCGCCCGGAGCGCCGTCTCCCGCCGCCTCCCAACCCGCAGCGCGGTCGCCGTGAAGTCGTAGATCGCCGCCGGCAGCAGCGCCACTCCCGCGAGCGCGATCTTCGCCGCCGCGCTGCTCCCGCTCGCGAACATCACCGCGAACCCGCCAAACCACACCGCGACGAGCACGATCATCGCGCAGAACAGCACCGCCACCCGCGACGCCCGCTGCCGCCGGAAGATGACGATCGCCAGCACGATCAGGATGATCGCGATGAGAGCCCAGGGGAGCGACGACGAAGCCATCGAAGCCGCGATTGTATGGGCAGCGCAATGAAATGGAGCCGATGACCGGACTCGAACCGGTGACCTGCTGATTACGAATCAGCTGCTCTACCAACTGAGCTACATCGGCGGGGTCGGCAGGAACCGCTAGAACAGCGCGGGCGCGCATTCTATTCATGGGCCCCGCCGGTGTCCACCGGCCCGCGCGTCAGGCTCGGGGAACGCGGAGGGAGTAGGTCGCGAGGCGCTCCTCCCCTCCGCCTCGGACGCCGTAGAGCACCACCTGATACGTTCCCGGTGTTGCGAGGAACTGTCGCGGGACGACGATTGCGAAGGCGTCGTTGCTCCGGCGAGAGAGGACGCCGCTCTGCCAGACCGCGCTCTGCCGCCCCGGCGCGTGGATGTCCAGCCGGTAGTCTTCGTAGCCGCCCGCGCTCATGATCGGTACGGTGAGCAGGCACCAGTCGGAGTATGGCGTGACCATGAGGGCCGGCTCGGCGGCGCCACGCTGGCCGTCCTCCTCGAGGATCTGTTCCTCACCAATCACATGCGGTCGCGTCAGGTCGTGCCGCGCCTGCCAGAGAAGCCCTCCGAATGCGATTGCCAGCGCCGCCGCGAGAGCGGCGGACGCGCGCCAGAAGAGGAGCACGCGGCCTGTTGTCGCTGCCGCAGCCACCGGCGGCTGAAACTCCTTCCATCGGCGGTCGAGCTCTGCTTTCGGCAGAGGCTCATCGTCCTCCGGAAAGGGTTGCGCCAGTGCACG
>DASXIH010000293.1:0-6186 GCA_036498125.1 Thermoanaerobaculia bacterium | reverse complement strand
GGTCGAGCGTGTCGGCGCGGCGGCGGATCAGGCGTTGGATGACGTAGATCGTCGCGACAGCGATCACGAGGGGACTGAGGATGAGGTGAAACTTCTCCTGCAGCACGAAGTCGGCGAGCGTGTGCAGGTTCAGGTTGTTGCCGCGGAACGGCGTGACGAGATCGGGGAATGGCAGCGACCAGACCGCATCGATGATCTTCGGGATCGTCACGAAGGAGACGGTGAAGAACGCCGACAGTGCCCCACGGGACGCAAGGTAGATGACGAACGGCGCGGCGCCGAGGAGCATGCCGAGTACGAAGAACAGCAAACGTAGGACGGGCTTCAGCCCGTCCGGGCGGGCTGAAGCCCGCCCTACATCAAGAATGGCCAGCACCACACACGCCGCCACAGCGCTCACGATCGTGTACATCCCGATCTCGTAGCTGAAGAAGAGCGCGACGGCGGCGAAGATGCCGCTGCCGATCGCCGCGAGATTGCTTCGGCGACGCAACGCAATCCAGAGCAGGGCGACGGCGGCGATCTGGAAAAATGTTCGATCGTTCTCCGCCGTCGTCCACGCCCCCATCACCACGCACAGCGCAGCGAGCGGAATGGAGTCGAAGATCGCGAGGCCGAGGAACCAGATCGATACGCCGAGGAACGCGCCGATGATCGCGGTGCGGGCGCTGGAGACGTCGAGCGAACGGCCGAAAAGTTCCATCAGCCAGGCATCAGCGAGGCCGTCTTCCAGCATCCCATGCAGCGGAAAGACGTCGATGTACGGCGTCTTGCCGCGCAGGTAATCCGACGCCGGGCCGATCGACTCGCCGCGATGGAAGAGATCGACCCACTGCGTGATGTGCGCGCTCGACGCGTAGCTGATCGCGAAGACGAGGAAGGGGATCAGGACGTACGCCGCGAGGCGCCACGCCGTGCGCGGCGCGAGCGGCTTCACGAAGCTGGCGAGAACGACCACCAAGACCGCGGCGACGGCGACGGCAAGCGCGGCCGAGGGGGTCGGGACCTGGATGAAGGCGACGAGCGGGAGCGCCACGAACGGAATCGCCGCGGTGGTGACGCGGCGGAACGCGTATCCGCGCTCCATCCCGAACGAGATCTCCGCAAGCCGCACGGCGAGAAACGCCACACACCAGAAGAGCGCGAGAAAGAGCGCGACGAACGGGATCTCGAGAAACAGCGTGACGACGTGCCCGATGCGCCGCCCGGTCGCCATGTAGCGAAACACCACCCACCCCGCCGCCTCGGCGAACAGCAGCGCGTGGTACGGCGCGAGCTCCCGCGCGAAGAGATCGCGCAGCCAGCGGCTGGAGCGCGCCAGGTCGTACACGCGCGTCGCGACGAACGCGAGCGCGGGGGGGAGGACGAGCACCCAGCCGGCCTTGCCCGTGGTCAGGTAGAAGAAAGGGGCGAGGAAGAAAGGGAGCGCAAAGAGGATGTCACGTAGGGCGGGCTTCAGCCCGCCTGGCCGGGCTAGAGCCCGTCCTACGTTTCGAAACCAGATCGTCAGCGGCGGAACGAGCACGAAGAACAGCGCCGCGTTCACGTAATCCCGCAGCTTCGAGTAGTGCGAGATCGTCACGATGCCGATGGCCGTCGGAGGCGTCGCCGGGAGCCATCCCGTCAGCATCGTCAGCGTCAGAAAGACGCCGCACGCGTACGAGAACGCGGCCAGCCAGAAGAGCGCCGCCGTGATCCGATCGGTCAGCGCTCCCTGCCGCGTCGTCATTGCGGCGCGAGTGTATCGAATGTGGCGAGGAGGTCGAGGATCGCCCGATCGGTGCCGTATGCGCGGTAGCGGCTCCTGATCCACTCGAACGCCGTGACGTTCCCGATCGCGAACCGGAAGCGCTCCATCGCCGAGTGCATCGGCTGCTCTTCGAACCAGGCCTCCGAGCCGGTCGTCGAATGCAGCACGATCCGAAGCAGACGCAGATGCCACTCTTCGAGCCGCGTTAGACGCGTCGGCGGCGTGCGCCAGCGACTGCGCATCCGCAGCGGATCGGGATCTCGCTTCACCTCGAGCGACGGCAGCGGCCGGCTGACGGCGCGGACGCTCGCTCCCTTCTTCCTCGCGGCGATCAGGTTCCACTCCGACGGAATCACGCCGGCGTCGACCAGCGCCGCCTCGAAGGTGCAGAGCATGTCGACGACAACCGGCGGCCGCGGTTCATTCAATAGATGGCGCAGGAGAGTCCCGCCGAGCTTCTTCTCTTCGATGACTTCGAAGCGGGCGAAAAGCGACTGGAGCACGCCGTCGGAAGGTTCAGAAACCTCCGGGCTGCCTCCCAGCGCGCCGATCATTTCGACGACGTCGTCGCCGAGCGGACGCGCGACCGCGTCATTGACGAGCAGCACGCCCTCCGGCTTCATGGCCCGCTCGATCATGTGGAGGCTTCGCGCTTTGCAGGCGACCACCACGTCGAACGCGCTCTCCTCCACCTCACTATCAACGCGCTCGACGAACGGCCACTTCGCAGTCGTCTCCTGCAGACCGCAGTCATCGCCGTCGATCACCAGGGCGCGGAGCGAGTGGCCGATGAAGTAGCGCGTCGCCCAGCCGGAAAGCCAGTCGCGGCCCCGGTCGCCGCTGGCGCGTTCGTTCAGGTGCGCGAGGAGAGGGGCGTCGCTGATCAGGACGACATTGTCACCGATGTTCTTACCTGGCAGAGCCGCTCCACGATCGCATCGTGGAGCGATTGCACGCTCGCGTTCGCCGCCTCGACGTCCGGCGACTTCCCATAGCGGCGGATTGCCTCGCTGGTCACCGGCCCGATCGACGCCAGTACTGCGCGGGCGTTCACCTTCGTCCGCTCTTCAGGCGTCAGCTTCGCGAAGAAGTGATCGACCGTCGATCCGCTCGTGAAGGTGACCGCGTCGATTGCGTCGTTCGCGATCCACTCCCGCAGCTCCGCGAGGTCGAAGTCGGCCGCGCGCGTCTCGTAGGCGACCGCGAGATCGACCTCTGCTCCACGCTTCTTCAGCGCTTCGATCAGGTCGTCCTTCCCCTCGGCCGCTCGGATCACGCCGAACCGCACGCCGCTCTGGTCGCCTTCGAAGTGCGGCAGGAGAGCGATCGACTGGAACTTGTCGGGAATCAGGTCGGGATTCACGCCGTGCTGCCGCAGTTCCGCCGCGGTCGTGTCGCCGACGGCTGCGATCATTCTGCCGGCGAGCGTGCGCGCGTCCTTCCCCTTGTGCGCCAAACGCTCGAAGAAGAACTTCACCCCGTTGGTCGAGCTGAAGACGAGCCAGTTGTAGTCGGAGAGCACGTCGATCACGCGGTCGAGCGACGCCGCCGACTCGGGCGGTCCGATCTCAATCGTCGGGAACTGCAGGACCTGCGCGCCGGAGTCTTCGAGCATCCGCTTCAGATCGCTCACCTGCTCGCGCGCTCGTGTCACGACGACGCGCTTGCCGAACAGGGGCTTCGTCTCGAACCAGTTGATCGTCTCGTGCAGCTTTACGACGTCGCCGACGACGATCAGCGCCGGCGTTGGGAGGTTCGCCGCGATCGCTCGCTTCTCGATCGTCTCGAGCGTGCCGGTGACGGTGCGCTGCTCGCGCGTCGTCGCCTTCGAGATCACGGCGGCCGGCTTCGACGCCGGCATGCCGAACTCCGTCAGCTTCTTCACGATCAGCGGCAGGTTCGCGAAGCCCATCATGAAGACGATGGTGCCGTTCAGCTTCGCGAGCACCGGCCAGTTGATGCCGGTCGTTCCTTCTGACTCATGGCCCGTCACGAGCGTGAGCGAGGTCGCGTGCGAGCGGTGCGTCACCGGGATGCCCGCGTACGCCGGACCGGCGATCGACGACGAGATGCCGGGGACAACCTCGAACTCGACGCCGGCCGCAACGAGGTCCTCCGCCTCTTCGCCGCCGCGGCCGAAGACGAACGGGTCGCCCCCCTTCAAGCGGACGACGCGCTTCCCCTTCTTCGCCTCGCCGATGAGGAGCTGATTGATCTGGTCCTGCGGCAGCGTGTGCGCGCTGGAGCGCTTGCCGACGTGGACCACTTCCGTCTGAGGCGGCACGAGCGCGGCGATCTCCTTCGAGACGAGCGCGTCGATCGCGATGAGATCGGCCGACTGCATCAGCTCCACCGCCCTGCGCGTCAGGAGTCCCGGATCGCCGGGCCCCGCGCCGACGAGAAACACTTTCCCGGCTGATTTCATGTGTTCTTCATCTGTAACAGATCGATCGCGCCGCGGGCGATCAAGTCCTCTGCAACGGCGTCGATCACCGCATCGGGATCGCTTCCGCTGCGCGTCACGCGGAGCGGAGTCGTTGCTTCGTAGTCGGAGAGAAACGCGCGAATCGTGACGTCGCCGCCGATTGCGGTGGCGTGTACGGCGACGCACGAATAGCAGTCGAGCCGCTCGCCGAACTTCTGGAGCACGCCGCGCTCGCAGTGCGCCGCGAGGGCGCTCGCGCCGTCCGTGATCGCGGCCGCGGCGTCGCGCGCATACGCATTAGCCTTCAGCGTCTCGATCCCGACGATTCCCTGTCCGGCCGCCGGCACCATCTCGTCGACTTCGAACAGAGACGTGATCTCCGCCGCCCGCCCGAGGCGCGTCAGCCCCGCGTTCGCGAGCACGATCCCGGCGTACAAACCGGCGTTCATCTTGTGGATGCGCGTGTCGACGTTCCCGCGAATCGGCTCGATCACGAGCTGCGGGAACAGCCCGATGAGCTGCGCGCGCCGCCGCGGGGAGCTCGTTCCGATGACCGCCCCTTTCGCGACGTCGCGCAGCCGCTTTCGCTGCGGATGGAGCCAGGCGTCCCGAGGGTCGGCGCGCTCGAGAAAACCGGCGAGCACGAAGTGGTCGGGGATGATCGACGGCACGTCCTTGAGACTGTGCACCGCGATATCGACCGCGCCGCTCTCCAGCGCCTCTTCCAGCTCCTTGACGAACAGCCCTTTGCCGCCGATCGAGGCGAGCGAGACGTCCGTCCGTTTGTCGCCCGTCGTCTTGATCGTGACGATCTCCGGCGTATAGGCGGCGGCGGTAAGAAGCCGCGACGTCTCATTCGCCTGCCAAAGCGCGAGCTGAGAGCCGCGGGTGCCAATGCGAACGAGCTTGCTCATCGCAGTCCGAAGATCTTCCGAATCGTCTTCCGCAGCGACTCGCGCTCCTGCGGCTCCTCCGCCGACTCCTTTAATTGCAGGATCGGGTAGTGGAGGATCTTGTTGACCATCTGCATCGTGAGCTGCTCGATCGCGGCGCGCTGCTCCGCGTCGACAGGGCCGAGCTTGCGGAGACACTTCTCGAGCTCCGCGGCGCGGATCTCTTCGAGCCGCTTCTGCAGCTCGACGATCGTCGGCACGGCGTCCTGGGCGATCAGGCGCTTCCGGAACGCTTCGAGCTCGCGAACGACGATCTCTTCCGCCTGCACCGCCTTCTCCTGGCGCAGCTCGCGGTTCGCGTCCGCGACCTGCTGCAGATCGTCGATGTTGTAGAGGTACGCGTTGCCGATCGACGCCACGGCGGGGTTAATGTTGCGTGGCACCGAGAGATCGATGAGGAAGAGCCCGCGCTGCCTTCGCCCCTGGAGCGCATTCTCGATCTGCTCCGGCTCGATGCAGTAGTGCGGCGCTGCTGTCGACGCGATGACGATGTCGCACGTCTCGAGGTACGGCTGGAACTCGTCGAAGTGGACCGCCATCCCCTCGAAGCGCTCCGCGAGCGCGACGGCGCGCTCGTATGTCTTGTTCGCGACGAAGATCGGTTCGACCTGCTGCGCCGCGAGATGCTCGGCGGTCAGCTCGCCCATCTCGCCCGCGCCGAGCAACAGGACGCGGAGGCCCCGGAGCTCGCCGAAGATCTTCTTCGCCAGTTCGACCGCCGCGTAGGGAATCGAGACGGCGTGCTCGCCGATCCCGGTGTCGGTGCGCACCCGTTTGGCGACGCGCATCGTGTTTTCGAAGACCTGATTGAGCAGCGGATCGAGCGTCCCGATCTCGTGGCTCTTCAGGAACGCCGACTTCACCTGGCCGGCGATCTGCGGCTCGCCGACGATCATCGAGTCGAGGCCGGACGCGACGCGGAAGAGGTGCTTGATGACGTCGCCGTGCCGAAGGATGTAGAGGTGCTTCTCCAGATCGGGGCGCGTGGTGCGGGCGAGCGCAGCCATCCACTCGACGACGTTTTCGATCACGTCTTCGTTCGCCGACGAAACGATCGT
>DASXIH010000292.1:0-2735 GCA_036498125.1 Thermoanaerobaculia bacterium | reverse complement strand
TACCAGCAGGAGGTCGACCTCCAGACGCTGTTCTCGGACGTCTCCGCGTACGTCGAGACGTGCGCGATCGCTGCGCAGGCGCGCCACCTGATCGATCGCGGGATCCGCACGGCGCTCGACCAGCACGGCGTCACGACGCTGATCTTCCCCGCCGACGTGCAGGAGGAGGCGGCGGTCGAGTCGCCGCCGCGCGTGCACGGCGCGGTCTACTCGTCGGTCGGGTACTCGGCCCCGCGGATCCTGCCGAAGGAGTCCGACCTCGACGGCGCCGCCGAGATCCTCAACACCTCGAACAAGGTCGCGATGCTCATCGGCCAGGGAGCGATGCGCGCTGCCGATGAGGTCATCGAAGTCGCGGACCTCCTCGGCGCCGGCGTCGCGAAAGCGCTCCTCGGCAAGGCCGCGCTTCCCGACGATCTCCCCTTCGTCACCGGCTCGATCGGTCTCCTCGGCACGAAGCCTTCGTGGACCCTCATGAGCGAGTGCGACACGCTCCTGATGGTCGGCTCATCGTTCCCGTATCCGGAGTTCCTGCCGGAGGAGGGACAAGCGCGGGGCGTCCAGATCGACATCGACGGAAAGATGCTCTCGATCCGCTATCCGATGGAGATCAACCTCATCGGCGACAGCCGTGAGTCGCTCCGCGCGCTCATCCCGCTGCTGCGCCGGAAAGAGGACCGCTCGTGGCGCGACAAGCTCGAGGGCGAGATCAAGGATTGGTGGAAGCTGGTCGAGTCGCGGGCGCAGGAGAGCGCCGATCCGATCAACCCGCAGCGCGTTTTCTTCGAGCTGTCGCCGCGGCTTCCGGAGCGCTGCATCCTCGCCGCTGATTCAGGGTCCACCGCGAGCTGGTACGCGCGCGACCTCAAGTTCAAGCGCGGCATGATGGGATCGCTCTCCGGGAACCTCGCCACGATGGGACCGGGCGTGCCGTACGTCATCGCCGCCAAATTCGCGTTTCCCGACCGCGTCGCGATCGCGCTCGTCGGCGACGGCGCGTTTCAGATGAACGGGATGAACGAGGTCATCACGATCGCGAAGTATTTCAAGGAATGGAGCGACCCGCGGCTGGTCATCGCCGTGCTCAAGAACCGCGACCTCAACATGGTCACGTGGGAGCAGCGCGTGATGTCAGGCGACGCGAAGTACGCGGCGTCGCAGGTGATGCCCGACTTCCCGTACGCGCAGTACGCACAATCCCTCGGCCTGATGGGAATCCGCGTCGAGAAGCCGGAACAGATCGGCGCCGCCTGGGACGAAGCGTTGCACGCGAAGACTCCGGCGCTCATCGAGTTCCACACCGACCCGGAGGTGCCGCCGCTGCCGCCGCACATTACGAAAGATCAGGCGAAGAAGTTCCTCGAAGCGCTCATGAAAGATCCGGCGCGCGGCGAGATGATCAAGGAGTCGATGAAGGAAATGTTCGCGTCTGTGCTGAAGTAGAGTGAGACCCGTGCGCGACGAACAGACCCGATTCACACCGCTCGCGTTTCCCAACCAACGCCCCGTTCATCCGCGGGTCCACGCCGACCGCATTCAGTCTCTGAACGTGGACGCGGCGGCACTGGCGTCGGCGCTGCGTCGCGAAGTACGCGGCGAAGTGCGATTCGACGACGGCTCGCGCGCGCTCTACGCCACCGACGCGTCGAATTACCGGCAGATTCCGATCGGCGTGGTGTTGCCGCGCGACGCGAACGACGTCCTCGCCACGATCGCGCTCGCGCGCCAATTCGGTGCGCCGATTCTGGCGCGCGGCGGCGGAACGTCGCTCGCCGGCCAGTGCTGCAACGTCGCGGTCATCCTCGACTTCAGCAAGTACATGCACGAGATCATCGAGATGAACCTCGGCGAAAAGTTTGCCCGCGTGCAGCCCGGCATCATCCTCGACGACCTTCGCAACGCCGCCGAGAAGCACGAGCTGACTTTCGGCCCCGATCCGGCGACGCACACGCACTGCACGATCGGCGGAATGATCGGCAACAACTCCTGCGGCGTACACGCCGTGATGGCGGGGAAAACGGTCGACAACATCGAGGAGCTCGACGTCGTGACGTACGACGGCCTCCGCATGCGCGTCGGTCCGACGAGTGACGACGAGCTGTCGCGCATCATCGCGGAGGGCGGCCGCCGCGGCGAAATCTACGCCGGGATGAAGTCGATCCGCGACCGCTTCGCCGATCAGATCCGCTCCCGTTATCCGAAGATTCCGCGCCGCGTCTCCGGCTACAACCTCGATGATCTGCTGCCGGAGAACGGATTCAATGTCGCCCGCGCGCTCGTCGGCACCGAGTGCACGTGCGTCGTCGTGCTCGAAGCGAAGTGCAAGCTCGTCTACTCGCCGCCGAAACGCGTCCTCGCGTTGATCGGCTATCAGTCGGCGTTCGAGGCCGCCGATCACGTTCCCGAGATCCTGAAGTTCAAACCGATCGGCCTGGAAGGGCTCGACGACTTGCTGATCGAGGCGGAGAAGGCGAAGCACCTCAACCCCGAGGGCATTGCGTTGCTCCCTGACGGTGGCGGCTGGCTGTTCGTCGAGTTTGGCGCCGAGACGGTCGAAGAGGCGCGCGCCGATGCACAGAAGATGATCGACGCCATTCGCGGCGAGGTGAAGTCGGTCAAGCTGATCGACGATCCGCAGCAGCAGAAGATGGTCTGGGGCGTCCGCGAGTCGGGCCTCGGCGCCACCGCGTTCCGCCCGGGCCAGCCGCGCACGTGGGAGGGATGGGAGGACTCCG
>DASXIH010000291.1:0-2082 GCA_036498125.1 Thermoanaerobaculia bacterium | reverse complement strand
GACGCGACGCCGGTGGAGACAGCAGAGATTCCCGGGGTGGACGCTGACGCTGGCGACCAGGAGATTCCGGCACTCGATATTTCGTCCGAGCTGGTTTTCCTGTCGGAGCCAGCGAGCTCGGCGGCCGAATCGGAGCCGGCGGATCAACCTGCGCAGGGGTCAGGTTCCTCCGCGGATTCGCCAGCCGGACAAGAGTCGGCAGCAAATACTTCGGCCGCTGGGGCCTCGTCGTCTGCCGAGCCATCGGGCGCCTCGCAAGCTGACAAACCTTCAAGCCAGGATTCCTCTTCGACATCCCGCGCGTCCGACGACGTTCCGTTGGGTCTGGAGCGACATTATCCGGTTCAGGAGGCGTCACCACCCGAGCCGCCGGCTCGGGAAGCGCAGGCCTCGCAATCGTCTTCAGCAGAACGGGTGGGGGAAGAGCCTCCCGCTGCGGAGTCGCCCGCTCAAGGGAGCAGCATCGAAGGCCCCCGCGTGGAAGATCTCGGCGTAACCGTTGGAAATTCCGCGGCAGATGGACTCAAGAGCGTTATTCCCGAAGCTGTGAGCCCGCTCGACTGGTCCGGGCCTCCACCATCGGCGGCGGCAGAAGCGGCCGCGCCGCCGGCGGCTCCTGAGGCCGAGCCATTCACAAACGCGGCCGCGTCCGCGGCCGAACCTCCCGTGCGCAAACCAGAGCCACGAGCACCGCGACCGGCCGAACCTGCTCGCGCGCCCGAGGCGAAACCGCCCGCTCCGGAGTCGCCGACTCGCTCCGAAGACAGAACGTTCAGCGGCGCGAGCTCGGAGCCATTCGTCAACGAGACGATGGCGCAGCTGTATTTGCAGCAGGGCTACAAGCAGCTTGCACTGCAGGTCTATCGTCAGCTCGCGGTGTCGCGTCCGCAGGACGAAGGACTTCGCAACAGGATCGCGGAGATCGAGGCGGCCGATGCCGCGGAGCATCCCGGCGAAGTTCCGGCGCGCAAGGCGCCGCCGGTCGCAAAGCCGAGCGCGCCGGAGGATACTGGCCCGCGCCAGCCTTCGATCAGGGAGTTCTTTGCCACACTCGGCCGGCGTCGTCCGCCCGCGCCGTCGTCGAGAGGAAGGTCCAGCTCCGGCTCGTCGGGAAACAATCAGTCCGCGAGCGTGGACATGCGGCCGCCTCCTGGAGCCGCGCCGCTCGGGGCTGCGCCACCGGGTGCCAACCTCGACTCGGTGTTCGCAGGCGCCACGGTCAGTCAGGCAGACGCGCGCGCCGCGTCACGACTCGCCGGCGCGTTCAGCGGAACATCGGGGTCGTCGAGAACTTCTCCGCCCACTCCGCCGATGCCGACACCTCGCGTAAACCCGCGCGTGCCGCAGACGCAGGAATCGGAAGAAGACGTCGCGAAGTTCCGCGCCTGGCTCGACGGACTCACAGGCGAGTGAGAATCGCCGTCATCAATGGCCCGAATCTCAATCTGCTCGGTACTCGAGAGCCGGCGCTGTACGGGACGGAGACTCTTGCCGACATCGAGTCGCGGCTCTTGAAGGTTGCGAAGGAGCTCGGCGTAGAGCTCACATTCTCGCAGCACAATGGGGAGGGTGAAATCGTCGACGCGGTCCACGCCTTGCGCGGTCGTGCCGATGCTGCGCTCGTGAACGCGGGAGCGTACAGCCACACCAGTCTCGCCATTCGTGACGCGCTCGCGGGAGTGAAAATTCCTTTCGTCGAAGTTCACCTCACCAACATCTACGCGCGCGAGCCCGAGCGTCGTCGCTCCGCTCTTGCCGATGCCGCGCTCGCAGTGATCTGTGGGTTTGGAGCGTATGGCTACGAGCTGGCCCTCCGAGGATTGGTGAAATCCATTCCGGTTGCCGCGCGTGACTGACCGCCGTCCAGCGCGCATCGCCGCACTGAGAGAGTCGATCACCGCCGCGCACATCGACGGCCTCGTCCTCACCAGCTTGCCGAATGTGCGCTATCTCACCGGGTTCTCGGGATCGAGCGCGCTCGTGCTGGTGACGCAGCGCGATCTTCACTTCATCACGGATTTCCGCTACGACACGCAGGTGCGCGACGAAGTCGGCGACATCGCGACGGTGCGCATCGAGCAG
>DASXIH010000290.1:0-6792 GCA_036498125.1 Thermoanaerobaculia bacterium | reverse complement strand
AGTGCGCATCTTCGGTTACCTCCTCACCGCGCGGCAGGAGGAGGGGGAGTCGTGCAACTGCGGTCTGACCGACGACGGCCAGCCCGACCAAGACATTGCGGTCAATACCGACAACCACCTCGTGCTCGTCGACGACGCAGGACTGAAGAAGGGACATCTGCCCAACAAAGCGAACCTCGATCAGTGGAAGACGGTTCTGGCCAAACGCGAACCGTCTTCGATCACGGCGGAGTTCACCCCGCGCGTCCGGCTCTCGCATCCGAATTTCACGCGCGCCGCGATCAAGCCGCTCATCCTCGACTCGCGGCAGACGGCGCTTCCGGTGCGCGTCACCGGAATGCTGATGCTCGACACGGAGCACCTCATCCGGCACCACCTGCATCGCGCCAACAACTGGGAGGTCCATCCGATCCTGAAGCTGGAGTATTGCGAGAAAGGACAGACCTGTACGGCCGATAGCGATGCCGGCTGGAAGTCGCTGGACGACCTTACCGTCCCGTCCCCGCCAGCGAAGACGACACGGCATGCAGGAGGAGCCTGAAATCGAGCCAGATCGACCAGTCGCACATGTACATCAGGTCGTAGCGGAGCTTGACCTCCGGGCGCGTCTCGTACTCCGCCGACACCTGCGCCAGGCCGGCGATCCCGGGACGGACGAGCGAGCGCAGATCGAAATCGGGGACGTCGCGGACGATGCGCTCGACCAGCTCCGGCCGCTCGGGACGCGGACCGACGAGGCTCATGTCGCCGCCGAAAACGTTGATGAGCTGCGGCAGCTCGTCGAGGTGATAGCGCCGCAGCAGCGCCCCAATCCTCGTCACCCGCCCCTCGGCCGCCAGAATTTCTTCGCGACTCCGCGGCGGCTGGGAATCGGCCGGGCCGCGCATCGAGCGGAACTTCCACATCCCGTACGGCAGGCCGCCGCGGCCGACGCGCTTCTGGCGGATGAGGATCGGCCGCCCGCTGTCGATCAGTGTCGCGATCGCGATCACGATCCAAAGCGGCGAGGTGAGGAGAATCAGCAGCGCGCTTCCGGCGACGTCGATCGCACGCTTCACGGCGGCGGCATAGCCGTAGCCGCACGCGACCGAGACTTCGACCAGCGGCTGGTCGCCGATCCAGCCGAGCATCGTCGAGACGATCAGCGCGTCGACGTGCGACGCGAGCATGAGGAATCCGCGCGGTCCGCGGATCCGGAGCAGTTCGAGCCGGAGGCGCGGATCGGCATTCGGTGAGACGTAGATGACCTCTTCCACTTCGCGGAGCAGCTCCTGCGTCACCGGATCTTCGAGTTGATCGAGCCGCGACGCGCGCTTGACCACCTGGATGCGGCGGTCGCCGTTCGTCCGGAGCGCGGCGAGCGCTTCGTCGATGTCCGCCGGCTCGCCGACGAGCATCGTGTCGCGCGGGCGGATCGGAGCGATCCGCTTGAGGACGCGCCGCCAGAGCGGGAGCGCGAGGATCTCCACGAGCGGTACCGCGAGCAGCACCGTGCGCGGCATCGGGCGGACGAGCGCCGTGCTCCCGATCGCGGCGAGCGCCGTCTGGATGACGAGCGCCGTGATGATCGACGGCCGCGTCCGCGGTCCGATGCGGTGGTGATAGAAGCCGCTGAGCGCCAGCGCTGCAATGAGCGACGCGCCGAAGAGGAGAACGTTCCGCGTGTCGAGCACGAACTTCTGCGGCGGCAGCAGCGACTTCGTGAAGGCGAAGTTGACGTGGCGCCGCAGCTCGACGATCACCGCGAGCGCACCCCACCCGATGAGAAAGTCGCCCGCGATCGTGAAGGCGGTCCGCAAAGACTTCTCTTTCGATCGCGGGCGGATCATCGCTTCAACACTTCTCTGAGACGATCGAGCGTCGCCGTGCGGGAGTAATCCGTCTCGACGGCCGCACGGAGCGCGGCGTCCGGCGCGGCGGCGACGGCTGCGCGTGCAAGGCTGGCCGCGTCGTCCGCGATTAGGGCATGAGGCGTGAGGGCGTCGAGTCCGCGCATGGCGTGTTTCGTGGCGACGATCGCGCAGCCGCCTTCCGCCGCTTCGAGCACCTTGTTGGACTGCCCTGTCCCGAAGCGAACGGGGAACAGCGCCACCTTGACGCTCCGGGTGAGTGCGGTGATGTCGTCGACCGGCGACCGCACCGTGATTCCATCACGTCCATGCGCCGCGCGGATAGCCGCCGGCGCGTCGGCGCCGCCGATCAGCAGCGTCGCATGCGGGCGTTGGGCGCGCATGAGCGGCCAGATTTCGCGGATCAGCCACGTCGCGGCGTCGGCGTTGGCGAAGTAGGCGAGACGTCCCCAGAACGCGAAGTCGTACGGTCGCGACGTATCGCCGAGGGGCGCGATCTCGACACCGTTGGAGATGGCGACCGCGTCGAGCTCCTTCGTATCTTCCTCGGAGACGACGACGACGCGATCGTAGAACTCCACGGCGTCCGCTTCCGCGCGCCCCACTCTCTTCGCCTCGGCACGCCAGAGCCAATTTGTGAAAGCCGGCGCCTCGCGCGAGCGCTCTTCCATGCTGCGCCGGAGCGAGTCGATGGCGTCGAGAACGTGCAATCCGTCAGGCAGCGACGCGCGGACCCATGGATCGAGGCGCGAGAGGAGGACGACGGTCGCGTCGATAGTGCCGAGGTCTCGTCGCGCGCGATCGATCGCCTGCCGCCAGTCGTACGGCGCGGCGAGCAGAGAGTGGAACGGTGCGCCTGCGAGGACGCCGAACGTCGCCGCGAAGCCGCGTCGGATCGAGCGCGCGGCGGGGTAGAAGCGGAACCGCGGCGCGTTCGGCGGGACGACGCCATCTGGCGACACGAGGGCCACCGTCGCCTCGTTCTGAAGCGCCGAAAGCCAGACGGCCGCCCGTACGCGATCTCCAGTGTAGGTTGGCCAGGGAAACCGTGAGGAAAGGAGGACGATGTTCAGGGCCCGCCAAAGGGTAACAGAACCAGTCCTCGGTCCTCAGTCCTCGGTCCTCAGATCGGCTTCGCGCCGACTTCAGTCCGAGGACTGAGGACCGAGGACCTCTTATGATCGCGCCGATGCGCATCCTGATCCTCACGCCGCGGCTGCCGTGGCCGCCGCTCGACGGCGGACGCGTCGCGATGTCGCGCCTCGCGCAGTCGCTCGCGAATGACGGCGCCGAGGTGGAGGTGGTGTCGCTGAATCCGCGAAAGCACCGCGGCACGCCGGAGGGGCCGGTACCGGTGCACGCGGTGGAGATCGATACGTCGAGGGTGGTAGGGCCGATGTTGCACGCAGCGACTCGGCGCCTGCCCTTCATCGTGGCGCGGTTTTTCTCACGCGAGTTTCAGCGCGCCGTCGACGACACCCTCCGCCGCTTCCGCCCCGACGTCGTGCAGATCGAGAGTCCATTTCTGCTGCCGTACGCACCGAAGAACGTGCCGGTCGTCCTCCGCTCGCTCAATGTCGAATTCCGCATCTGGGAAGGACTCGCCCGAGAAAAGCGGAATCCGCTCCTCCGCTGGATCGCGTCGTCGCTGAAACGCTACGAGGTCCGGATGCTGAACGAGGTCGACGCCGTTCTCCCGATCAGCGACGACGACGCCGCCGACTTCCGCACTCTCGGCTGCACCAAGCCAATCTACGTAGTCCCCTGCGGCGTCGTCCTCCCCACTCCCGACTCCCCACTCCCGACTCCCAACTCCCGCATCGGCTTCATCGGCTCACTCGACTACCGCCCGAACCAGGACGCCGTGATGTGGATCCTCGAAGAGCTCTGGCCGCGGATCGCGGCGCGCGTCCCGGAAGCTAAGCTGTCGATCGCCGGAAGCTCTCCACCCGACTGGCTGTGCCGCGAAATCGAGACGCGCGGAATCGACTTCCAGCCGAACGTCCCCGACCCGAACGCATTCGTGCGGAGCCTCTCCGTCGTCCTCGCGCCGATCCGTGCCGGCGGGGGGATGCGGATCAAGATCCTCGAAGCGATGGCGCTCGGACGCCCCGTCGTCGCCACGACCCTCGGCGCCAGCGGCATGGACGCAAAGCACGTCGCGATCGCGGACGATCCCGACGCATTCGCCGATGCCGTCGCAGGCCTCCTCCTCGATCCCGCTGCCGCCACCGACCTCGGCGCAGCCGGCCGCGAGCACGTCGCACGGATGTATGACAGCGACGCCCTCGCCGCCGGCCTGCTCAGGTTCTACGAAGAGCTGTTAGAAGTCCCTTCAAACCGCGGACCATTGCCGCCGCGTTCTTGAATCGAGCTTTGCGCCACGCGATCCGCAAGGCGGCGACGGCGATGAGGATGATCCGGGCGCGGAAGGCCCACGACTCGCCGTAATGGTTGCGGCCCCACGTCAGGAGATCGGGCCACATGCGCGCCGGGTCGTACGACAGCTCGCTGCCGGGCGCGATCGTGCGGCCGTGGGCGTGCGTGACGCGGGCTTCGTCGACGATGCGGACGCGCCAGCCGGTTTTCTGCGCGCCGAGGCAGAAGTCGATGTCCTGACAGTAGAAGAGGTAGCGCTCGTCGAGCGGCTTCCACACGTCGCGGCGGAACATCATTGCGGCGCCGCTTACCCATTCCGTGTGGCGCGGGCCTTCCGGTCCCCGCCTTCGGAAGATCCGCGCGAAATGTCCCGCACCGCTCACGACGCCGGCGATCCACGGCAGCGTCGGCGTCCGGCCGCCGCTCCACTGCGTCGACCCGTCCTCGTTCAGTAGTTGCGCGCCGGCGACGCCGAGCTTCGGATCGTTCTCGAATGCGGCGACGAACGCAGCCAACGCATCCGGCGCCACGATCGCATCGCTATTGAGCAGAAGAATCAGATCGCCGCGCGCCTCGGCAACTCCGCGATTCGCCGCCACGGCGAAGCCGTGATTTGCGCCGAGGAAGATGACGCGCGCGTCGCGCGACAGCAGCGCCGCCGTGTCATCCGTCGATCCGTCATCCACCACGATCACTTCATCCGCGCCACGAATCGCGCGGACGCAGCGGAGTGTCATCTCCGCGGTGTTGTAGGTCGGAATGACGACCGAGAGCACTACCGCATTCTCTTCCACCTCTCGACCGCCGTCTCCTCGTTGCTCGGCCGGATCTTCCGCCAAAGACGGGTGATCCCGAAGCCGAGGCGCCAGCTCTTCGAGGCAAAAACGGAGTCGAGCAGGAGGCCGAGATCGCGCGTCTTCTTCCAGAGCGGCGCGTTCTCCCGCGCCTCGACCCAGAAGGAGGACAGGAGGTTGCGCGTCTCGGGATGAATCGGCGCGACGTGGTTCCAACTCATCGCGGATCGATCGCGCAACGCATCGCGCAGCGCGGATTGGTGGCGGTTGAGCAGGCCGTCGTCGTCGACGCCGTTGTGGTCGAGCGATGCGTCGATGAGTGAGCGAAGCTCTTCCTCGGTGGGTACCTTCAGTCCTGTGGCATTCGCCAGCTCCGTCGCACACGAGACCGGATCGCGCAGCAGATCCTCATACGAGACCAGCACGCGGGGCAGCCCGATCGTGTACGCGAGCATCGAGCGCGTGTACTCCTCCCACAGCGCGAGGCCGATGATGAACGGCAGGCCGTCGCGGTGCATGAGCGACTTCGCGACCGCGGCCGGCTCGCGCCAGACGAGAACGCAGAGCGGCCGTTCCAGCGCCTCGCGCCAGATCGGAAAGACGAGCGTCATCCGAGGCTCTTTGACGATCCACGTCCCATGCGCGTCGAGCCGCGTCGCGATCGCGTGCGCGCGATCGACGAATGCCCTCCGCTCCCGACCATCGAGTCTCGCCAGATCCACCTCGGCCGGCTCCCGCCAGTTGGCGTTCATCGCGGCGAGGATGTCTTCGTCGAGCGTCAGGGCATCGCTGAGCTCCCAGTAGCCGCGCGGATTGAAGACGTCCGGCGGCGTCAGGTCCGACGTCTCGCCCGGATACGCCCCCATCGCGGCGAGGAGCTGTGCGACGAGCGAGGTTCCGGAGCGATGCATCCCGACGATCGCGATCTGCTTCGACGCTTCGCCGGCAGGGACCGTCTCGCGCACCGGGATCGCGATCCCCTGGGCCTGCTCCTCGGCCAGGCGGCGGTGAAACAACTCGATCCGCTCCTGCGCCTTCGGGAACGGGACGCGGAGCAGCCTGCCGTCGCGGTCGACGCGATC
Source organism: Thermoanaerobaculia bacterium (assembly GCA_036498125.1). Classification (GTDB taxonomy): domain Bacteria; phylum Acidobacteriota; class Thermoanaerobaculia; order Gp7-AA8; family Gp7-AA8; genus DASXHZ01. Next base: position 687 of record DASXIH010000290.1, on the reverse strand, counting down.
GTGGTAGTGAATGATGACGGGATCGATCTCCGCGTAGCCGCGCGGCGTCGGAAACTCCGTCGCGTTCACCTGGTAGTTCAGCTCCGCGCCCACCGCTTCGGCCGGGATCTTTGTCGCCGCGAGCGCCAGCGCGAGCGCCGCCTGGTGCATGTGCTTCTCGCACGGCGCCGCGAGCTGCGGATCGTCGGCGAGCGCTGTGTTGAATCGCCGCCACTCCGGAACCAGCGTTTCCGCGAGCGTCCGCGGAATCGAGATCACGCCCGCGTTGAAGTACGGAATCGTCGGCGTACCGGAGTAGCCGGTGGTGTACGTCCGCGCCGGAAGCGGGACGTCGAAGTGACGGAACAGCCGCTCGAACACCTCATGCGTGACGGTCGGGAACGGCGCGATCTTCGCCTGGAAGACGTCGCGGCGGAGGAGCGGCAGCGGGTCGCGGACGACGAGCGTGTCGGAATCGAGAAGGAGGTAGTGCTGCTCCGGCCGGTCGTACAACTCCGCGATCATCGACAACCGGTTCGCGGTCGGGTTGCCGCGGTGAAAGGGGGGGACGATCCGGATGTCGGCGTCGTAACTCTCGAGCGAACGGCGCGCGCGCGCATCGACCTGTTCGACGACCCCGACGACGACATGGCTCCTCGCCAACTCGCCGCCAAACCAGCGGATCGATTGCAGCAGCCGTAACGCCTG
>DASXIH010000289.1:0-16620 GCA_036498125.1 Thermoanaerobaculia bacterium | reverse complement strand
CTTCACGTTGCCCGATCGGAGAGGAGAGCTAGGTGGCTGACGAACCGGTGGAGATTCTGCTCGTCGAGGACAGCGAAACGGACCTGGAGCTGACGCTTCGCGCCCTCCGCAAAGTGAACCTCGCCAACAAAGTTCTCGCCGTCCGCGACGGCGCCGAAGCGCTCGACTACCTCTTTGCGACCGGCGACTATTCGGCGCGTGACGGATCGGTTTGTCCGCGCCTCGTCCTCCTCGACCTCAAGCTGCCGAAGGTCGACGGCATCGACGTACTGCGCCGGATCAAGTCGGATCCCCGCACCGCCCTCGTGCCGGTGGTGGTTCTCACTTCCTCGGCCGAGGAACGCGACCGTCTCGCGACGTACCAGCTCGGCGCCAACAGCTTCATCGTCAAACCGGTCGAGTTCGAGTCGTTCTCCCGCGCCGTCACCGACATCGGGATGTATTGGATGCTCTTGAACCGAACGGCGAACTGACCATGGCAACCGTTCCTCTCGACATCCTCCTGCTGGAGGACACCGACACCGACGCCGAGCTGGTCGAGCGCGCGCTCCGGCGGGGGGAGATGGCGTTCACGCTGCGGCGTGCCGACAATGAGACGGATTTCGCACGCGAGCTGCACGAGAACCTTCCGGACGTCGTGCTAGCCGACTACCGGTTGCCGTCCTTCGACGGACTCGCAGCCCTCCGGATCGTGCGGCAGCTGAGCGCCGACCTGCCGTTTCTGATCGTCTCCGGAACGCTCGGCGACGAGAAGGCGGTCGAGGTGCTCAAGCTCGGCGCCACGGACTACGTGCTCAAGGACCGTCTCAACCGTCTCGCTCCAGCCATCCTGCGCGCGCGGCAGGAGATCACCGACCGGCTGGCGCGCCACCGGGCGGAGGGCCTGGTGGAACAGTCGCGGCGGATCGAGAGCCTGGGGCGCCTCGCGACCACGATGTCGCACGAATTCAACAACGTACTGATGATGATCCAGGTGGCGGCCACCCAGCTCGAGCAGCGAAGCAGCCCCGTGGTTGCCGCGCAGCTCGCGAAACGCATCGGCGACGCCGTGAGACGAGGGCAGCGCATCACGAGCGACGTCGCCCGTTTCACGCGGCCGGCACAACTGAACCTCCAACCGCTCAACCTGAATGCCTGGGCCGCCGCATTCAGCGGTGAGATTCGAGGGCTGCTCGGGATCGGAGTGACGCTCCAGGTCGAACCCTCGTCCGAGGATCTGAACGTACGCGTGGACCAGCAGCAGTTGGAGCAGGTGTTGACGAACCTCGCGATCAACGCCCGTGATGCGATGTCGCGCGGCGGCCGCGCCACCCTCACGATCGAGGAGGTGGTTCTCGGCGAGAAGACCTACGCCGAGATTGCTTTCTCTGACACCGGAGTCGGGATCGAGCCCGACGTGCTCACCCACATCTTCGAGCCGCTCTTCACGACCAAACGATCGGGCACGGGTCTCGGGTTGGCCGTCTGTTACCAGGTGATCGCGGCGCATGGCGGCCAGATGTACGCAGAGAGCACGCCCCGCGTTGGAAGCGTGTTCCACATCCTCCTTCCGCGCGTCGCCGGCTGACGCGTTCCTTGGGAGTTGCGTATATCAGGCATGTTCACCCGGATCTCTCTCGCGCTTCTGCTCCTCCTCGCCCTTCCCGCTCTCGCAGATGACTACTACCTCATCGAGATGAACGAGTCCGGCCAATCGTTAGACGGCTGTGCCTCTTTCTTCTGGAATGCGGATGCGATCTTCTACAACCTCGGCGCTGACGATCAGACCGTCACGCTCGTGGGCCTCTCGAACCAGTACTTCCCTACCGGCGCTCCGATTCCTCCTCCCCCTCCTCAGCCTTCACAGCTGCGCGTACCTCCCGGACGCGCAACCTCGCTCCGGCAGACGCTCGGTGTTCCATGGAGGCCGGCGACCTCGCCGCCGATGTGGATCATTCATGTGACTGCCCCACCGGCACTCGTCGTCGACTCCGAAATGTCGCTCGGGCTCCGCGGCGGCGGCTGCGGGCCCCGCGGTCCGCAGTTTTTCAATCAGCAGAACGGCAAGACGCAGCTTCCGGTGTTCCGCTCGCTCGTTCCCGCCACCCAACGCCAAGTGATTCGCGGCCTCTCGATCGGAGACGTACCGGGCCACATCAACGTCGCGATCTACAACGGCGGCTCGGATACGGCGTCGGCGACCATCGAGGTGCATCGAGCATGCGACGGTGCGATGACCGAGACGCGCAACGTCGTCATCGCGGCGAACTTCGTGCAGCAGTTCACGGGCTTTGCGATCCCCGAGACGGCGACCGCGTGTGCGCCGCTCGATCCGACCGCCGGAACGAGCCGTCTGGCGTACGTCATCGTAACGGTCGACCAGCCGAGCCTCACGTTCGCCTCGATCCTCGGCTCCGTCTCGGTGACGAGCAACCAGCCCGCCTCGTCGATCCAGGTCATGCCGGGCGTAGCGCAATGAGAAGGAGAGGTCGGCCGCTGCTGAATCAGCCTCCCAACGCTTCCCTTACCGTGCGGATCAGCAGCGTCGTCGGGATCGGTTTCTCCAGGTAGCGGGCGTCGCTGGGGAGGGTGGTGTCGCCGGCGAGCACCTGATGGTTGGTGTAGCCAGACATGAAGACGACTTTGATGCCCGGCCGCTCGCTCACGATTTTCCGGGCGAGCTCATAGCCGTCGATCCCAGGCATGATGACGTCGGTCAGCAACAGGTCGATGGTCTCGCCGGCCGACCCCATGATCGCCAGCGCGTCGGCCGGCGTCGTCGCGTCGAGAACGTTGTATCCATGTTCTTCGAGCGCCTCCCGGACGATGGTGTTGAGCAGCGGCTCGTCCTCCACCAGGAGGATGGTTCCGCTGCCGCGCGGCGACTCAGGCTCTTCGACGGCGACCTCGCTCTTCGCCTCCGCAGGGTCCCGCGGCAGGAAGATCTTGAAGGTGGTGCCGAATCCCTCTTCGCTGTACATCCACGTCCGGCCGCCGGTCTGCTCCACGATGCCGCGCACCACGGCGAGGCCGAGCCCCGTTCCGCGGCCGCTCTCCTTGGTCGTGAAGAACGGATCGAAGATGCGGTCCTGCAGCTCTTTCGGGATGCCGGTGCCGGTGTCGGAGACGATCAGCGCCACGTGGTCGCCGGGCCGGAGTCCGATGTGGAGTCTGGCGTAGCTCGAATCGACCGGGACGTTGCGCGTCTCGACGAGCAACGTCCCGCCGTTCGGCATGGCGTCGCGCGCGTTGATCGCCAAATTCATGAGCACTTGCGAGAGCTTGGTGGCGTCTGCGTGCACGCACCACAGCGGCTCTTCGAGCTCGGCGGTGATGACGATGTTCTCGCCAAGGGTCTGGCCGAGCAGCTGGACGGCGGTCCGGACGACGTCGTTGAGGTCGAGGACCTCGGGCTCGAGGACCTGCTGGCTGGCGGCCGCGAGGAGTTGTTGCGTGAGGTCACGGTTGCGCTTCGCCGCGGCCTGGACGTCGCGGACCCACTGCCGCTCGCGCTCGGTCGGCACGGAACGGAGCAGGAGCTCGCAACGCGCAAAGACGACCATGAGCATGTTGTTGAAGTCGTGCGCCACGCCGCCCGCCAGGTGGCCCAGGGACTCGAGCCGCTGCGCCTGGACGAGCTGCGCCTGCAGGTTCCGCTTCTCGGTCTCGTCGCGAATGACGCAGCCGTAGCCGACGAAGTCGCCGTGGCGGTCGTGAATGGCGGTGCAGTGGACATGAGGGTGGTACCGCGCGCCGGCTTTCGTGTGCGCCGTGTCCTCCCACTCCGCGGAGCCGCGCTGCCTCACTTCTTCCAGCCGTCCGGCGAGCTCCTCCGCTCCCGAGGCGCACTCGAGGCGAAGCAGCGTCAGGCTCTTGCCGATGATCTCCGCTTCCGAATAGCCGGTCATCTCCTCGGCAGCGGGACTCCAGGTCGTGATGTTGCCTTCGGGATCGAGCAGGAACATCGCGTAGTCGCGGATGGCGTCGACGAGGAGGCGGAAGCGCTCCTCACTCTTCCAGAGCGCGTCGAGCGCCCGGTCGCGCACGGCATGCTCATCGCGCGCGCGGTTCAGCGCGATGTCGATGACGCGGTGGAGGACCCGTTCGTCGAACGGTTTGACGAGGTAGCCGTACGGCGACGCCTCTTTCGCCCGCTGCACGGTGTCGGCGTCGCCATGCGCGGTGAGGAAGACGACCGGGATGCCGCGATCGCGGTACAGGGCAGTCCCCGCCTGAATGCCGTCGACCGCCCCCTTCAGGCGAATGTCCATGAGGACGAGATCGGGCTCGGTCTTCGACGCGAGCTCGATGGCGGCCGCCCCCGTCCGTGCCGTTCCCTCGACGATGTATCCGAGCCGCCGCAACGTGGCGGCAAGGTCCATGGCGACGATCGCCTCGTCTTCAACGATGAGGATCCGCTGCGTCATGCGTGGCCCGCTTGCGATGAAATACGACGTCGAACTCGGTTCCGTCGCCCCGCCTCTTCACCTCGATCGTTCCGTCGATCTGCTGCACCAGTTCCCCTACGAGCTGGAGGCCGAGCGTTCCAGCCGCTTCCATCCGGAATCCGGCCGGGAGGCCGGCGCCGTCGTCGCGGACACTGAGGAAAACCGATCCGTCATCGCGTTTCGCAACGTGAATCTCGATCCTCCCGGCGCGGTTGTCGGGAAACGCGTGTTTCAGCGCGTTCGACAGGAGCTCGTTGACGATGAGCCCGCACGGGATCGCATCGTCGATCTCGAGGTAGATGTCGCCGCCCGTGACGTCGATCTCGACCTTGTCCGGCGTGATCGTCGACCCGCGGTAGAGCAGCTCGGCCAGCGACCGGAGGTAGTCCGCGAGGTCGATGCGCGAGAGATCGGTGGACTGGTAGAGCTTCTCGTGGACGAGCGCCATGGAACGGATGCGGTTCTCGCTCTCCCGAAAGACCTCTTTCGCGCCGGGATCGGTGATCGCCGCGGCCTGCAGCCGGAGGAGGCTCGACGTGACCTGCAGGTTGTTCTTGACCCGATGGTGGATCTCCTTGAGCAGCGCCTCTTTCTCGCGCAGTGAGGCCTGGATCATTTCTTCGGCGCGGCGCCGCTCGGTGATGTCGCGGACGATGCTCATCACCATCCGCCCTTCTGCCATCATGATCGGGCTGAGGCTGATCTCGACCGGAAACTCCGCTCCGCTCTTTTTCAGCCCTGTCAGGAAGCGGCCCGCGCCCATCGGACGAAGGGTCGCGTGATGCATGTAGGAGTCGCGGTCGTGCTCGTGCGTCGCGTGGTACCGCGGCGGTACGAGCAGCTCGATCGGCTGGCCGAGGAGCTCACCGCGCGAGTAACCGAAGAGCCGCTCGGTTTCCGAGTTGACGATCACCATGGTCCCTGAGGAATCAACCACCACGATTCCGTCGGGGGCGGATTCGACGAGGTAGGCCTGGTAATTCGGATCGATCTGTTTCACTGCGACCGCCGCTTGACGACCACCAGAGTCTACGCCCGACTTCAATACGACAGGCAAAAAGATCGGTCCTATCGAAACCTCAGACTGCCTGTTACAAAACTGACTACGCGACGCGGAGCTCCGCCTCGGTGTCGAACGGGACGAGGCCGTTCGCCTGGAGGTAGAAGTCGACGTCCTTCGCGGTCAGGGTGTACATGACGCGGCCGCTGCCGCGCGAGATCGCGGAGAGAAATGCGGCGCCGTCATTGCGAATCATGATGGCGTCGCCGGCGAACTCCTGCGGCATCGCCGTGAGGAGGTCGAGGAACTGCGACGCGGTCGCGGCGCCATCAAGGATCACGCGCTCGATGTCGAGCGCCAGCCAAAGGTCGACCACGGTCAGCGTCAGATCCGCCAGCGAGTCGATCGTCATGATCGAGCTGCTCGCCAAGTCGGTGCTTTCCCAGTCACGGCTTCCGCCGCGGGCAACGAGGGTGAGTCTGCGTTCTTCCATCTTCGGTTCCATGTTCGTCTCCTCAGTGTGCGAATTCGATCAGGGCGGCGCCGAACGCGATTGCGAACGACGGCAAAGTGACGGTGACTACGACGCGCCACGTCGAGCGGCCGCCGCGCATGTCTTCGAGGGCGTGGTGGATGAATGTGGTCATCAGCGGGATCCTTCCTGTCCGACCGGCACGGTGCGGGTGCCGAAAGCGTCGCGCGGCCAGACTTCGAGCGGGAGCTGCCGTCCCGCGTGTTCGTATTCGGTGGCGTTCTTCCCGGAGATGAGCTCGATCGAGCCGCTGGCCGGAATCAGGTAGTTGGCGCCGTCGTACCGGAACGGCGTTCCCGGCGTGCCGACGAAGCGGTACGACACGGTGGTGATCCCGCACGACGGGACCGGTGCGCTGGTGCCGCGGTGAAAGATCGAGGCAAACTGCAGGTGGGTGGCGAGGGCGGCGACGAGGAGCGTTGTCATCTGAGCTTCCTTTTCTCTTGGCCCCCACTAGTCCAAGCGGCACACCACGGCTCAGAAAGAGCTAAGTACCTGTAAAACAGATGCTTACACGCACAGCGCCGCGAATCGATGTGTCCAGAATCCGGACAGGCGTATGATCGATGGCCGAATGCCGGACAACCGCGGCCGAGTCCTCATCGTCGATGACGACGCCACGATCGTCGCCGGCCTGGAAGCGCTCCTGTGCGACGACTGGGAGGTCCGGACCGCGACGAACGGCCGCGACGGAATCGTCGCGTTCGGTGAGTTCTCCCCCGACGTCGTCCTCCTCGACGTCCAGCTCCCCGACGCCTCGGGGCTCGATCTGCTGCATCAGTTCAAGATGTACGCGGAGACGGTCGAGGTGGTGATGATGTCGGGCGTCGGGACGTTCGACCGCGTGGTCGAGGCGATGAAGCTCGGCGCCGGAACGTTCCTTCAGAAGCCGTTCGAGTACAGCACGCTCGAGGTCGCGCTCGCACAGGCGTCGCAAGTCGGAGCGCGCAACCGCGAGATACTCGCGCTCCGCCGTGCGGGCGCTGCCGAGACCACCAGCCTTCCGGGCGTCTCCCTGCCGATCAAACGCCTGAACGAGATGATCGCGAACGTGGCGAAGGCACCGTCCTCGGTGCTGATCGAGGGAGAGTCGGGCACCGGCAAAGGAGTGCTCGCGAAGATCATCCACGAGCGGTCGCCGCGCTCGCGCGCGTCGTTCGTCGATCTCAACTGCGCGGGACTGTCGAAGGAGCTGCTCGAGTCGGAGTTGTTCGGCCACGAGCGCGGCGCGTTCACGAACGCCATGAGCACGAAGCCGGGCCTCTTCGAGATCGCGGGCGACGGCTCGCTCTTCCTCGACGAGATCGGCGAGATGGAGATCACGGTGCAGGCGCGGGTGCTGAAGGCGCTGGAGGACAAACGCTTCCGGCGGGTCGGGGGCGTGCGCGACCTGAACGCCGGCTTCCGGCTGATTGCGGCGACGAATCGCGATTTGCAGGCGGAGGTCGCGGCGGGACGCTTCCGCGGCGATCTCTACTATCGCCTCAATGTCGTGAAGATCCGGATGCCGCCGCTCCGCGACCGCCTGGAGGACGTACCGATCCTCGTCGAGACCCTCCTCCGCGGCATCACGAAGGAGCTCGGCCGGCGCATCCCGAAGGTCAGTCCCCACGCCATGAAGAAGCTGCAGTCGTATCCGTGGCCCGGAAACGTCCGCGAGCTGCGCAACGTCCTCGAACGCGCGCTGCTGACGCTTCCCGGCGACGAGATCCGGACCGACGATCTCGTCATCGAGGCCGGGACCGCGGCGGCGCCGAAGAACGGTCTGTTCCCGACGAAGGAGTGGGAGATCGAGCCGCTCGACGCCGTGATGACGAAGTACGTCGCCGCGGCGGTGAAGGCTGCCGGCGGCAACGTCCGGAAAGCGGCGCGGCAGCTCGGGATCAGTCCCTCCACGCTCTACGCACGTCTCCCGAAAACACCGTCTGAGTGACGGGGGGTAGCATTTCTCTTTACCTCCGGCACTCCATACTTGGTAGAACGTGCCGAATTGGACAATCAGATTGCGCAGTACGAAGCGCTCGCGCAGCTGAGCAGCGAGGCGCTGAGCGGCCGCCCGATCGCCGAGATCACTCTCGACGCGGTCAAGACGATCGATCGCGTCCTCGACATTCGCGGCGCTGCGATCTGGCTCGTGCGGAAGCACGCCGTGACGCTCGCCGCGAGTCACGGAGAGCAGCAGGTCGCGGAAGAGGTGGTGCGGTCGAGGATGGAGAACGGGCAGTCTTCGGTCCGCGATGGGAGCGCTCTGCTCGTGATCGCCGGCCCGGAGGGGCCTGCCGGGGTTCTCGCCGTGACCGCTCCGCAACGCTTACGCGGGGACGAAGTGCACTTCCTCACGTCGATCGCAAACGTGATCGGGCACGCCATCGCTCGCGGCCAGACCGAGGAGCAGTTGCAGACGCGCGCGGCGCAGCAGATCGCGATCGCGCAGTTCGGCCGTTTCGCGCTCCTCGGGATCACGCAGGAACTGCTCGAGCACCTCTGCGAGCTCGTGGAGGCGATTCTCGAAGTCGACTACTCCACGTTTCTCGAGTATGACCGCGATTCGAACTCGTTTCATCGCGGTGCCGGCCGCTGGTGGATCGCCGACGACGCGTCGGTTCCCGCCGGCGAGGAGACGCTCTCCGGTTATACCAGTCTGCACGGCGGGCCGACGATCGTGACCGACTATGCGTCGGAAACCCGATTCACCTCGCACGCCGCGTTTGCCGAGCAAGGCCTCGCCAGCGGAATGGCGGCCGAGGTCCGGGGAGAGCGAAATCTCTATGGCGTGCTGACGGCGCAGAGCCGCACGCCGCGCCAGTTCACCGACACGGACGCGCGTTTCCTGCAGTCGCTCGCGAACGCCGCGGCCGAGGCGATGGAGCGTGAAGCCGCACAACGCGCGCTCGCCGAATCGCAGGAGCAGCTCGCGAAGGCGAACCGCGTCGCGAGCCTCGGCCGTCTCGCCGCCACGATCGCCCACGAGTTCAACAACGTGCTGATGGGCATCTCGCCCTTCGTCGAGCTTCTGCGCCGCGGCGATCTCGCGCCCGAGCGCCGGGTCAGCGCCCTCGATCACATGACGAAAGCCATTCAGCGCGGACGCCGCATCACGGAGGAGATCCTCCGCTTCACGAACCAGCCGGAGCCTGTCTTCGAGTCGGTGGACTTGCGGCAGTGGAGCGAGGCGATCGTACAGGAGCTGCGCGCGCTCATCGGGCAGCAGTACACGTTCCGCGTCGAGGCTCCGGACCGCACGCTGCGCGCGCGCGCCGACGCCGGCCAGCTGCACCAGATCGTCTCGAATCTCGTCTTCAACGCGCGGGACGCGATGCCCGAGGGCGGCCGGATCACGCTCTCGATCCGCAGCGACGACGCGTTTGCGCATTTGATCGTCGCGGACGAGGGCTCGGGGATGGCGGAAGAAACGAAGCTCCACATTTTCGAGCCGCTGTTCACGACGAAACGCCACGGAACGGGACTCGGCCTCGCCATCACGCATCAGATCGTGCAGCGGCACGGCGGGACGATCTTCGTGGAGAGCGAGCTGGGAAAGGGAACGTCGTTTCACATCCTCCTTCCGCTCGCGGACGGCGGCGTCAAGACGAGAGGGCACGGCGGGCCGCAAATGGCCCCCAGGTCAACGCAGCTGCGGCGCGTCCTTCTCGTCGAAGACGACGTGAACGTCGCCACAGGGATCGCGTTGCTGCTGCAGGAGGAGAACTTCGCGGTCGAAACGGTCAGCCTCGGCGCGGAGGCGATCGACGGCATCCGCCGGACTTCCCCCGACGTCGTGGTGCTCGACGTCGGCCTTCCCGACATCGAAGGAACGCAGGTTTACGAGGAGATCGCCGCCGCGTATCCGAATCTCCCGGTCATCTTCTCCACCGGGCACGGCGACGAAAAACGGCTCGAGGCCTATCTGTCGCTCGGAAACGTGGCGATGCTGCTCAAGCCCTACGAAATCGACGTCCTCATCGCCGCCATCAACCGCCTGACGTCAATTTGAGAGCATGGCGCGCATCTTCTTGCGGGCGCGGATGTAGAGCGGGCCAACCGATCCGAGGGGAATGCGGAGGGCGGCGCTGACCTCTTCGTACGACAGGCGCTCGATCCCGATCAGCTGCGCGAGTGCGCGCGTGCGCTCGTCGACGCGATCGAGCAACTGATCGACGATCAACATCGCGTCCGCCGCGACTTCGTACGCCAGCTCCGGCGCGTCTTCGGCACGAACCTCCGCGCGCGCCTTCACACGCCGTGTGATCTGTTGCCGGCAGAGGTTCGCGATCGTTCCCGCCAGCCACGCGCGCGGCTGCATCACCTTCGCACGCTGCTCCAGGAAGAGGCACCAGCTCTCCTGCACGAGCTCCTCCGCGTCGTCGCGGTCGAGTCCGAACCGCTTGCGCGCGATTCCATGCAGCAGCGGCAGGGAGTTTTCGTAAAGCACGCCGAGGTCAGCGTCCGGCGCCGGCACCGCCTGCTCGATCGTCGCGAGCATCTCCCGCAGCACGCGAGCCGTCTCGAAGACGTTGAACGGCTTGAAGAGAACGAGCGCTGCGCCACGCGCCAGAAGCTCCTGCTCCATTCCCGGCGCGGCGTATCCGGTCATCGTCGCGACGCGCGACTGCGGGCTGAGGCGCGTCACCGCGTCGAGCAGCTGCAGTCCGTCGTCCTCGGAGCGCATGCGGAGGTCGGTGAGGATCAGCGGGAAGAACTCGCTCGCGATCCGCTCTTCGGCGGCGGCACGATCGTGCACGCCGGTCACTTCGAACTCTTCGAGGCTGAGCGACGTCACGAGCGCTTCGACAATCACGGGGTCATCATCGACTACCAGAACTCTGTACATGCGTCTGCTCTAGATCAAGCGCGGCGCCAGAGTGCCGGAACTGCGAAGCCGCTGATTCAGCGCGAGTTAGCGGTATTCGGCCGCTTTCGAGCGCGTCCGCCGATCGGCCATGCGTCCGAATTCCGGACACTGAGCACGACGTCCTTGACGCTGACCGGTTCCTTCGACAGCGCGACCTTCGTCGAGGCATTGCCGCTCTTGACCGTGAACGTACCGGCCGGGAGGGAACGGAAGAGGAAGTTGCCGTCAGCGTCGGTCCTGACGACCCGGCGGAGCTCCACGATCTCGACTTCGCCGGATGCCGGGACACGGCCGGCGATCGAACGAATCGCGGTCACGGCGAAGTCGAGCGTCTTCGGGGCTCCGCGGTCGAGCGCAATGTCGTGCACACCGTCAGAAAACGTGTAGACACTCGGCAGCGAGTCGCGATCGATCGCAGCGCGCCATTCGCCGGGAGGGGCGGCGATCGAGAAGTGACCGTCGCTTCCCGACGTTGCGGTGATGCGCCGTTCGCCCCGCGTCAACGCGACCACGACGCCGCCGACACCGAGGCCGGCATCGCTGACGACGCTGCCGACCAGCCGGGCCGGCGTGTTCGCGATCCCGAAGTCGACGTTCTCGCCCGCCGCGGCTTCCGTGGTCGATGCGGTCGTGAAGTAGGACGTTGGCGACGGGAGTTGCGCCGCGACGCGATGCATCCCCTTCCCGACAGCGGTGAAAGCGTACCGGCCGCGCGTATCCGTCGTCGAGCTGCGCCCGCCGTCGAGATGAACTTCGACGCCGTCGAGGCCGCGGCTCTCGGCGGTGCGCGCGCCGTTCATCTCTTCATCGGCGAAGACGGTTCCGTTGATCGTGCCGCCGCCGAGCGACGGCAGCTCGTCAAACCGCTTCCGGATCCCGACGTCGATCGAGCGGTCGTGCGTCGCCGGCGAGGGGCCGATCTTGGTCGTCCTGGTCGTCCACGTCGAGAGCGAGGCCTGGACGTCGGTCGTGCCGGTGAGCCGCCGGGAGTACGACAACGTCGCAATGTTCGACGTCGTCGCAAAGGCGACGCGATCGGCACGATCGTGGATGAAACGCAGGCGAAGCTGGTGCCGCGCCGTTGAGTTGGAGAGCCACGCCAGCTCCAGCCCCGCCTGCGTGCGAAGGAGGGAGAGGTCGACGGTCGCCCCTTCGATGAACCCGAGGTTGATCAGCTCCGCGTTGTCGCGGAGGAGGCGCGCGATGTCCTGCGGCGAGTTCGCTGTGAGCCCCAGCTGCTCCAAGGCGAGCGCGAGATCGGGGCGGTCGCGGAAGATGAGCTCCAGCGTCGGCGCCTCGCTCTGCCGGTCGACGTACGCCGTCGCGAAGAAGCCGCCACCCGAAAGGCGGCCGCTGAAACGGAAGCCGTGCGTCGCCGAGGAGGACGACGAGTTGCCGAAGCGAGCGAGCGCGGTCACTCCGCCGTGCAGGAAGTCGAGCGACAACCCGGTGGGGATGACGAGGCTGCGGGTGGACGGTCCGGCGGGTACGATTGCCTCGAAGTCGCCATAGTTCACGCCGCCGAGGATCGACAACGTCTTGGTGGCGCGGAACCGCACCTCGGCGTTCGACGTCACGCTCCGCTGTTCGAACTTCGGCAGGATGTAGTGATTCGCGGAGACGTCGACGATCGAGCTGACACGGCTTCCGAACCGGCCGCTCCACGACGCGTCGGAGTAGAAGCCGTGCAGGTCGCTGGGACCCGCGCCGGCGAAACGCCGCGGCTCGTAGCGGACGTCGGCGCGCAGCAGCTGCCCGCCGCGGTCCATCGAGAGCTGCAGCGCCCCGCCGAGGCCGCGGCTGATGCCGATTTCTCCCCGAGCGCGGAGCGCATCGTCGTTGCCATAGTCGGCGACCAGCGATGCGACGGCGCCCCGACGGTCCTCGGTAGCGCTCCGGCTCGGATAGAGATACACACTCGGCATCAGCCGGAGCACCGGCGAGACCGCATAGACATACGAAGCGCCGAACACCAGCTCGCGCTGCGCCGGGAGAACGAGGCCGTCGTAAAACGCGGCGCCGGTGTAGCCGGCGTGGATGCGCCAGGTATCGCTCTCGAGATGAAAGCCCCGCAGGTTCGTGCGCGAGAGGGTCAGCGGCGAGTTGTCGACAGGCCGATCGAAAAAAGTGATGCGTCTCGCAGGCGTGACGATCGAGTACGAAGCGGACGGGAAGGACGTGCGCGGCTGGTTGACGTTCATCACGTGGACTTCCGTCCGGCGCTTCTCGTCGCCGCTCGCGACGTCGATGATCGTCGTCGCCTGTCGCGTGCTGCTCGTGTAGCGCGTCTCGACCGCCGCGGCCGGCGTCTTCGTCTGCACGATCGGCGTCGCGGAGACGCGCGCCGCGACGACGACGTCGATGGTGCGCGTCTCTTCCATCGTCACGATGACGACACGCGTCGTTCCCGCGCTCTTGCCGGAGACCGTCACCACGCCGCTATGCGACGACGCCTCCGCGATGGTGCCGTCGACCGCATAAGCGGCGGTGACGTTGGGCGCCAGCAGTTCCCGCGCCTCCCCCGCCGTGACGGTGACCTGGCCCTGGTTCTGTGTGGCGCCGGCAATCGTGCCGGCGGTTTGTGCCGTCGCCGGCAGGATCGCCGGCGCCACACAGAGACAGGCGAAGAGGATCGTCGTTTTCACCGAACCACCATCTCCGCGCTGCGGGTGATCACCTTCCCGCCGGCATCGCACGTCAGCAGCACGCGATACTTGCCACGCGCCAGCTCGCCGGCGAACTCGCCGTGCAGCGACACCTGCTCGCCCGGCAGTACGCGGCGTGACTCGAGCGGTGCCTTCCCGACGAGCGTTCCGTTTCCATCGAGAATCGCCGCGATTCCTTTCGCGACGAACGGCTCCGTGCCGTCGTTCACAAACGGTTGCGTAAACGCAGCATTCGAAGTCGCGCTCTGCGCCGTGATCGCGGGCGCGCCGGCATTGACGCCGATTGAATCCGACAGCGCGAACGTCATGAGCGTCCCGAGCGACACGGTCGTCGGCGTGTTGCCGCGCATGATCTTGTCCTTCCCGTGGAAGAGCGCCGTGACCGCGCGAACTGTCGTCGCCGGCGGAATCGTCACCGTGACCTCGACGGCGGCGCTTGCTCCCGGCGGAACCGTCACCACGCGTTGTGAGAAGACCGCGGTGGCGGCGATGCTCCCCGCCGTCTCGCCCGCCGGGACGAGGAAACGCTTCCCGTTTCGCACGACGACGTCCTCGGCGATCAGCTCGAACGAGAACGGGCGCGAGGTCCCGTTGGTCAGCAGCATGCGCTGCGTCGTGCTCTGTCCCGCTTCGCCGCGCAGCATGATGACCGCGGGGCTGACCGAGAGCGCGCCGTTGTTCGCGTACGCGGCGGTCGCGCAGACGAGGATCAAGAGTGTAAGGATCCGTCGCATTCTGAACTCCTAATTGGTCGAGGCTTCCCACCCGATCGTCGTGGCAAGCGCACCCTCAGGGGCCGTCGCCGGCACCTCCACGTCGATCCGGTGCGAAGTCACGGCTCCGATCGGCATCTGCGGATCGATGATCGTCGGGGTGGTGCCGACGAGCTGCCCGTCGATCCGGATCGAGCAGCGGGCATCGGGCGATACGAGATACGCACGTAGTGCTACCGACCCGCGACCCGCGCCGCGGCGGTCGACGCGGATCTGGATCGTCTCGCTCGCCTTGTGAACCACGCTGCCGAGGTCGAGGAGGCCAGGGCGAGAGACGAAGGTGATCGTCAGATCGTCCGGGACCGGTGCGACGGCGCGGCGGCGCGGAGCGGCGAGAGCGATGCTGCCCGCGCTCAGACTCAGCGCGAGCAGCATCGCGATGGCATTAGCCTGTCGCATGGCTCTCTTAGTTGGAGGTGGCGGTGAAGTTGATCGTGTTGTCGATCGCAGCGGCAGCCGCGCTATCGGCAACGACGATGTCCCACGAATACGAGCCGGTCGAGGCGTAGGTGCCGGTGCTCGTCAGCGTCGTGGCGGCGCTATCGGACAGCGTCGAGCCATTGAGCTTCCACGCCACACCCGAAGCCGGCGCGGAGCCGAGCTGCGCGGTCAGCGTGTAGTCGGTGCTCGTGAGGTTCGCCTTGTCGACCTGCACGCCGACGGTCGACGAGAGCGTCCAGTTCGACGCGCCGCGAGCGAGCGTGAAGCCGGTGGGCGCCGAGCCGTACTTGCTGATCGACCCGAGGTCCGAGGTCGCGGCGGCCGTGCCGGTACCGCTGGTGGTGCCGCCGGCCGATTCGACCGTCATGCTGATCGAGCTGTCGATGGTGCCGGTGACGGTGAGCGTGGCGCTGTTGGTGGCCGCGAACGCGGACGTACCGAACGCCAGCATCGCGAGGACGAGGGAAAACATCAGAAAACGCTTCATGACTGCACTCTCCTTCTTTCTCAAACGGGTTGTTTTTCTATTTGCTACCCGTTGAGTGAGTCGTGGAGAGCGCCGAAAAAATACACGGGGGCCTCGACGCCGAGCACGTAGGACGGGCTTTAGCCCGTCCGGGGCGGGCTGAAGCCGGCCCTACGTTCAGCCGCGAGGGCGCTAGTGCGCCCGCGCCTTCTTCACTTCCTCGGTGAGCGCGGGAACGACCTGGAACAGATCGCCGACGACGCCGAGGTCGGCGATGCGGAAGATCGGGGCCTCGGGGTCTTTGTTGATCGCGATGATGTGCTTCGACGACGACATGCCGGCGAGGTGCTGGATCGCGCCGCTGATCCCGGCCGCGATGTAGAGGTTCGGGCTGACGACGCGGCCGGTCTGGCCGACCTGGTGCTGATGGTCGATCCAGCCGGCGTCGACGGTCGCTCGCGACGCGCCGACGGCGCCGCCGATAGCGTGCGCGAGGTCGCGGATGTAGGAGAAGTTCTGCGCCTCTTTCAGCCCGCGGCCGCCGCTGACGATGATGTCCGCCTCGGCGATCGAGAGCTCGCCGGCCTCGGGCACCTTCGTGTCGACGACCTTCGCCTTCGTCTCGCCCTTCGTGAACCCCACCTCGACGACTTCCGCCGCGCCGCCGCCCGCTTCTTCCGGTGGGAACGCGTTCGGGCGCGTCGTCGCGATTGCAGGGGTCCCGCTGACTTCGACCGTCGCGAACACCTTGCCGGAGTACACGGGCCGCCGCGCGCGCAGTTTGCCGTCC
The DNA here is from genome assembly GCA_036498125.1 of Thermoanaerobaculia bacterium. GTDB lineage: Bacteria > Acidobacteriota > Thermoanaerobaculia > Gp7-AA8 > Gp7-AA8 > DASXHZ01. Next base: position 673 of record DASXIH010000289.1, on the reverse strand, counting down.
TTCCACTCCAGACGATCGACGTCGCTCGCGACGCCGGCGTTCACGCGAGCGGCCACGCGCGGCGCGAGATCGCGTCCGTTCGAGCTGCCGCCGAAGAGGACGATCGCAGGCTGCGCCTGTTTGATGGCCGCTTCGAGAGCGGTGGTGTACTGCTCCGTGTTGTAGTCGCCGGCATCGGCGACGTACAGCTTCTTCGCGCCGTACTTCCCCGCCTCATCGGCCGCCCCGCGCTCGACCGAGAACGCGGCGAGCTCGCCGCCGGCAGCCTCGGCGAGCTTGCGCCCGATCGAGAGCGCCTCGCGCGAGATCTTCTTCAGTTTTCCGTCTTTGCTTTCCGTGAATACCAGTACGCCGGCCATCAGAGTGCCTTCGCCTCCTCGCGGATGTACTTGAGAATTTCGGCAGCCGCCGCGTTCGCATCGGCGCCGTCGATCTTGCGGCCGCCGCTCTTCTCGGGCGGCAGCTCCAGCGATACAACCGTCGTGCGCTGGTTGAAGACGTCGGAGTCGGAGAGACCGAGGTCCGCGACGCTCTTCGAGTCGATCGGGATCTTCTTCGCGGCCATGATTCCCTTGATCGACGCGAAGCGGACCTCGTTGATCCCCTTCTGCGCGGTGATCACCGCGGGCAGCGAGGCCTCAATGATCTCCTCGGCGCCTTCGATCTCGCGGTG
>DASXIH010000288.1:0-7503 GCA_036498125.1 Thermoanaerobaculia bacterium | reverse complement strand
GGAGAAGACGGCGGTGTACGACGGTGGCTGCGGCTTGTCGGACTTCTTCACCACGCCCGACTCGCGGTCGAACGGCGTGACGCCGTGCGACCAGATCGGCTTGTCCTCGGCCGGCGTGTAGCCCTTCCCCTTCTTCGTGATGACGTGAATCAGGAGCGGGCCGTTGTAGTCCTTGTTCTCTTCGAACAGGTCGATGAGGAAGTTCAGGTCGTGGCCGTCGTACGGGCCGAGGTAACGGAAGCCGAGCTCCTCGAACAGCGTCCCGGGGACGACCATGTTCTTGAGCACCGCTTCCATGTCGTGCGCGAGGCCGTGGAGCTTGCCGCCGATGAGCGGGATGCGGTCCATGACGCCCTTCGCGAGGTCCTTCGCCTGGTTGTAGCGCTGCCCCTTAATGATCGAGTTGAGGTAGCCAGACATGGCGCCGACGTTCGTCGAGATCGACATGTCGTTGTCGTTCAGGACGATCATCATTTTTCGCTTGAGGTGCCCGGCCTGGTTGAGGCCTTCGAGAGCGAGGCCGCCGGAGAGCGCGCCGTCGCCAATGACCGCAACGACCCGGTAGTCCTCTTTGCGGAAGTCTCGGGCGACGGCGATGCCGAGGGCTGCCGAGATCGACGTCGAGGCGTGACCGGCGTTGAAGACGTCGTACACCGACTCCTCGCGCTTGCAGAAGCCGGAGATGCCGTTGTGCTGGCGGATAGTCGGGAACGTGTCGCGGCGGCCGGTGATCAGTTTGTGCGGATACGACTGGTGGCCGGTGTCGAGGACGATCTGGTCGCGCGGGGTATTGAAGACGTAGTGGAGCGCGAGCGTCAGCTCGACGACGCCGAGGTTGCCGCCGAAGTGGCCGCCGACTCTCGACACCACGTCGATGATCGTTTCTCGGATCTCCTGCGCCAGTTGCGGGAGCTGTTTGCGGTCGAGTTTGCGCAGGTCGGCGGGAGTTTCGATGCTGTCGAGAAGTCGCGTCATGAGTTTCGCGAGCAGATGTAACGCGCGATCGGTGCGAGAAAGTTCTGCGCCGGACCGGCGACTATATCAGCGTTTTCGAGCGCAACTCCCAGCAGACGCTGCGCTTCCGCGCGAGCCGCGTCGACGCCGAGGAGGGCCGGATAGGTCAGTTTTCCCTGCGCGACGTCCTTCCCGGCGGTCTTCCCGAGGGTCGCGGCGTCGGCCTCGATGTCGAGCAGGTCGTCGACGATCTGGAAGGCGAGGCCCGTCGCATGGCCAAAGCGGCGCAGGGCCGCGAGCTTCTCTTCGTTCGCACCGGCGAGGATGCCGCCGAGGACGACGGAGGCCGTGAGGAGCTTTCCGGTCTTGTTCTCGTGTATGAATTGCAGCAGCTCGAGCGTGTGCTCCGCCGATCCGGTCTGTTCGACGTCAGCCACCTGTCCGCCGATCATCCCTTTCGAGTCGACCGCCACGGCGACCTCGTGAATCGCGCTCAGACTTCCCCCCGGCGCGGACAGCCATGAGAACGCCTCGGTCAGCAGTGCGTCGCCCGCAAGGATGCCCATCGCCTCGCCGAACACGACGTGCGTCGTCTTGCGGCCGCGGCGGAGGTCGTCGTTGTCGAGCGCGGGGAGGTCGTCGTGGACCAGCGAGTAGGTGTGGATCAGCTCCAGCGCGGCGATCTGCTGCAGAAACGGTGTCGCATCCGCTCCGCACGCCTCGGCTGCCGCGATCGCGAGGATCGGGCGGATGCGCTTGCCGCCGCCGAGGACCGCGTAACGCATCGCCTCGTGGATCACGCGTGGCGGCGTATCAGCGGGCGGGAGATGGCGATCGAGCGCGGCGTCGACGAGCGCGCGCTTCTCGCGCAGGTAGTCGTCGAGCGTCATTCCGGCAATTCGTCCGCGGCGTCTTCGTCCTCTTCATCCGCTTCGAACGGCTCGACGCGCGGCTCCCCCTTCGCGTCGGCGAGGATCAGCTCGATCTTCTTCTCGACTTCGGCGAGCCGCTGATGGCAGAAGCGCGACAGGCGGATCCCCTCCTCGAACAACTGCAGCGACTCGTCGAGCGGCAACTCCTCCGACTCGAGCCGCCGGACGATCGACTCGAGCTGCTGGAAGGACTGTTCGAATTCGTTAGGGGCGCGTTCCGCCATTGGTGCGAATAGTACCGTCAGGCCAGACGCTTTCGATGCCGAGGGTCTTGGCGTCGACGGAGCACTTGAGGGCGCCCTTTTTCAGCTGCACCTCGATGCGGTCGCCGATGGCGACGGCGTTCGAGTCGAGGATCGGCTTGCGGCGGTTGCGCGTGCGCGAGAACGCGATGGCGTAGCCGCGGGAGAGGACGGAGAGGGGCGAGACGGCTTCGAGGTGGGCGCTGAGCGAGCCGAGGCGGTGGCGGGCTCGTTCGAAACGGGAGGGAAACTTCGCGAGCGGCTCATCGCACAAGGCGAGGCGACGGCGCAGACGCTTCGCGTGTGCGTCGAGCATCCGGTAGAGCGTGACGCGGCGCCGCTCCAACTCGTGCCGTCTCGCACGCGCTCGCCCTTCGACGAGATGTCGTATCCGATGGACCGCGGCGTCAATGTGGTTGCAGATCTCGCTCTTCGCGCGGATCACGATCTCGGCGGCGGCGGACGGCGTCGGCGCGCGGAGGTCGGCGACGAAGTCGGCGATCGTGAAGTCGGTCTCGTGGCCGACGCCGGAGATGATCGGGATCGGCGACGCGGCAATCGCGCGCGCGACGATCTCCTCATTGAACGACCAGAGGTCTTCGAGCGAGCCTCCGCCGCGCACGAGGAGGATGACGTCGTGCATCTGCCAGCGCGACAGGTGCTTGAGCGCGGTCGCGATCTCGCGCGACGCCGGAGTTCCCTGCACGCGCACCGGATAGATCTGCACGTGCAGTCCTTCGTAGCGGCGTCCGAGTACGTTGAGGATGTCGCGGATTGCGGCGCCGGTCGGACTCGTCACGACCGCGATGCGCTGCGGCAATACGGGGAGCGGCTTCTTGCGTGCGGCGTCGAAGAGTCCTTCTTCCGCGAGCCGCTTCTTGAGCTGCTCGAATGCGAGTTGCAACGCGCCGAGGCCCGCGGGCTCCGCTGCTACGGCGTTGAGTTGAAACTCTCCTTTGCCTTCGTAGATCGTGAGCCGTCCGCGAACGATGAGTTGCAGTCCGTTCTCGATGCGGAAGCGAAGAAACCGCGCATTGCTCGCGAACAGCACGACGCGCATTTGCGCGCGCGCGTCTTTGATCGAGAAGTAGAGATGACCCGAGGACGCGCGGGTGAAGTTGGTCACCTCGCCCTCCACCGACACATCGCTGTATCGATAGAGATCGAGGTTGATTTGACGGATCAGCTCGGTCACGGACCAAACCTGCATGGGTGCCAGAGTAACAAGTCGGCATTCCCATTGCTCTACCGTAAAGACGAAGCCACACAATGGATGGCTGGGACAACTAGACAAGGAGTCATTCGAGATGAACGTTCGAACGATCATGAAAAAGACCGCCACCGCGACGGCATTCGCGGGAATGCTCGCGTTCGCGAGCGCTTGCGCCCACCACGACAGCACTCTCAATTCCGATAACGACTACGGCCGTACCGACCAGAATCAGCCGGCAACGACGGCGTCCGGCAGCACTGTGACGCCGATGCCTGGACCGGTGAAGGTCGACAGCACCGGCGCCGCCTACACCTCGAGCGCCGCCCCCGGCACGGGCAACTCGTCCCAGGTCGGCACCAACACCAACGTCAACGTCGTTCCGAAGAACGCGCCGGCCGGCTCGAGCCAAGTCACGTACACCGAGGCGCAGAACACGACTCCCGTGGTCGTTGAAACCGCGCCTGTCGTGACCGCTCCGTCGACGACGGAAACCACCACCACGACCGAGACCACCACGACGACGGTTCCGATGACGAGCTCGACCACGACGGTTGAGACCGCCCCGGCTCCGGCGCCTGAAGTGAGCTCGGCTCCTGCTCCGGTCGAGGACACCACGACCACCACGACGACTACCCACAAGCGGATGCGCAAGGACTAGTCGGTTTCGAACTCTCCGATGTCAGGGCGCGCGTGTAGCGCGCCCTTTTTTTGTCTGCGCTAATCCTCGGCGCCGGAAGTGAGCGGCCCTTCGGCGCGTCCTTCGATGAACTGCTGGACGATCGGGTTCTTCGACGCCTGAAATTGCGCGGGCGTCCCGTCTTCGATGATGCGGCCGCGGTAAAGCATTGCCACCCGATCGGCAATTTTGAACGCGACCTTCATGTCGTGCGTGATCGTGACCGTCGTCGTGGCGAGCTTCACGTCCATCTCGCGGATCAGCTCGGCGATGACGTCGCTGATCACCGGATCGAGGCCCGTGGTCGGCTCGTCGAAGAGAAGAATTTCCGGCTGCAGCGAGATCGCGCGCGCGAATCCGACGCGCCGCCGCATGCCGCCCGACAGCTCCGACGGCCGTTTGTCCTCGACGTTGTGGAGGTGCACTTCCTCGAGGCACTCTTCCACGCGCGCCTGAATCTCCGCTTCCGTCATCTTCGTGTGGCGCCGCAGCGGGAACGCGATGTTCTCGAAGACCGACATCGAGTCGAAGAGCGCTCCTTCCTGGAACGCCATCCCGAAACGCCTGCGGAAGCGATTCAGCTCGACGGGCCGCATGTGGACGATGTCTTCGTCGTCGATGATCACGTCGCCGCTGTCGGGCTTGAGCAGACCGATGATGTGCTTGAGCGTGACGCTCTTTCCCGTTCCCGATCCGCCGACGATCACGACCGACTCGCCGCGCGCGATCTCCATCGACATGTCGACGAGCACCGGCTTCTCGCCGAAGGCCTTGTAGAGGTGTCGTAGCGAGATCATGGTCAGAAGAGGAGCTTGGTCAGAAAGAAGTCGCTCAAGAGAATGATCAGCGACGCACTCACGACTGCCGCGGTGGTCGAACGGCCGACGCCCTCAGCGCCGCCGCTGGTGAAGTAGCCGCGCACGCAACCGGTGAGCGTCAGAATCAACCCGAACGCCGCCGCTTTGACCAGACCGCTCCAGATGTCGTTCATCTGCAGGTACTGATACGTATTGCTCTCGTACACGACCGGGTTCGCCCCCATCATCTTCACGCCGACGAGGTAGCCGCCGCCGATGCCGAGGGCGTCGCCGAGAACGACGAGGAACGGGAGCATGACGATGCCGGCGATCACGCGCGGCACGAAGAGATAGTGAATCGGGTCGGTTGCGAGCGCCTCGAGCGCGTCGATTTGTTCCGTGACGCGCATCGTTCCAATCTCGGCCGCCATCGAAGAGCCGACGCGGCCGGTCACCATGAGGCCGACGAGCACCGGCGAGAGCTCGCGCAGCATCGCGAGCGCCACGACGCTTCCGACGAAGTTCTCCGCGTGCACGCGCTGGAAGCCGTTGTACGTCTGGAGCGCGAGCACCATGCCGGTGAACATGGCGGTGAGGAAGACAACCGGGATGGAGTCGACGCCGAGGCGCACCATCTGGCGCGCCCACTCTTTGACCTCGAACGGCCGGCGCACCGACCACGCGAACGTCCGCCACAGCATCGAGAACCAGGTTCCCGTGCTTTCGAACAAGCCGATGAACGCGCGGCCGATACGGTCGAACAGTTGATTCATCGATAAACGCGCGGCACGCGCGCGCTGATGCTGCAGAACACTTCGTACGAGATTGTATCGGTGCGCGCCGCGATCTCGTCGGCCGTGATGCCGTCGCCGAGGAGGACGACCTCGTCTCCGAGTGTTGCGCCGGGGACGTCGGTCACGTCGATCGTGACCAGGTCCATCGAGACGCGCCCGACGATCGGCGCCCGCTGCCCACGGACGAGGACCGTGCCGTTGTTCGACTGAAGGCGGTTGAAGCCGTCCGCGTAGCCGACCGGGAGCGTCGCAATGCGGCTCTCCCGGGTGGTGTGGAACGTCGTGCCGTAGCCGATGGCGTGGCCTTTCGGGAGGGTCTTCAGCCGTGCAATCTCGGTTCGCCAGCGCAGGACATTGTCGTAGAGCGCGATGCCGACGCGCGCGTAGTCGCCGGGGCGGACGAGGCCGCGGAGGGTCGCGGCGCTGTTCGCGAAGTGGTGGAGCGGCGCGTCGATCGCGGTTCGCATCCGGTCGAAGCGCTCGATCTGCTCCTGCGTGAACTCCAGGTCGTCGTCGGCGTTCGCAAAATGGGTGTAGATGCCGTCGAGATGGAGCCGCGGCGTAGCGCGGATCTGTTCGATGACGGCAGGGAGCTCGCTTTCGGCGACTCCCATCCGCCCCATGCCGCTGTCGAGCTTCAGGTGGATGTGAACATCACGCGTTCCAGCCACCTCACTCGCCGCCGCGAGCTCCTCGGGACCGGGGACGCCGAGGGTGATGTCGTTCTCGACGGCGGCAACGATTCCGCGGGCGTCGAGCGGGCCGAAGACGATGATCGGCAGCGTGATCCCGGCACGCCGAAGCTGCAGCGCCTCTTCGAGCAGCGCCACCGCGATCATGGCAACGCGCTCCGGATCGCAGACGCGCGCCAGTTCTACCGCGCCGTGCGCGTACGCATTCGCCTTCAGCACGGCGACCAATCGCGCGCGCTCCGGCAACCGCCGCAGGATCGCGTCGATGTTGCGCGAGAACGCCGCGGTATCGACCTCGGCCCACGTCGGACGGAAGAGACGCTCACCAGACATTGAGGTTCTGTCCATTCATTGGCCGTGATTCAGAAGACGCGAGGAAGCGAATCGCCTGCGCGATCTCCTCGGCGGTCATCGACGCCGGCGCGCCGCCGCTCACGTCCGCCCACATCGGTGTATCTACGGAGCCGGGGCTGATGCAGTTCACGCGCACGCCCGCGTCGCGCACTTCGACCGCCAGGGCCTCGGTCATCTCGATCACCGCCGCCTTCGACGCGCAGTAGGAGACAAAGCCGGGAAACTTCTGCGGACCGATGACGCCGGAGATCGACGCGACGTTCACGATCGTGCCGCTCCTCCGCGCCAGCATCGCGGGCAACGCCTTCCGCGTGGCGAGGTATGCGCCGCGCACGTTGACCGCAAACATCCGGTCCCACCGCTCGGGCGTCGTGTCGATGAGCCGCGCGACGTCGGTGGTCCCGGCGTTGTTCACGAGCACGTCGCAGTCGCCGAATCGCGACTCGACCTCGGCGAAGAGGCGCTCGACGTCCGCTTCGTTCGCAACGTCGCCGGCAACCGCGAGCACGCGATCGCCCGCCAGCTGCGCGAGCTTGTCCGCCGATCGCGCAAAGATCGCGACCAGCGCCCCCTCGCGCGCGAACAGCTCAGCAGTGGCGCGGCCGATGCCGCTCGACGCACCGGTCACGATGACCACGCGATCGGCGAACTCGCTCTTCTCCATACGCATATAATCCTTTCACTGCCCGTACCCGCCCGCCAACCGATCTTTGAAGGAGAGGAAATGAACTCAGATGTGAACACTCTGCTTCAGGCCTTTTTCCGATGGGCCCACGTCATCGCCGGTATCACTTGGATCGGCCACCTCTATTTCTTCAACTGGGTCAACGGCCCCTTCCAAGGCAAGAT
>DASXIH010000287.1:0-6479 GCA_036498125.1 Thermoanaerobaculia bacterium | reverse complement strand
GGCGACCGCGTTCGGGTAGCGGCGGTTCGTCGTGAGGTTGTATTCCGATGGAACGCTGGGGCTGCCGATGAAGACGACGTTGTACGAATGCTCGCCGTCACGGATCGTCGTCAGCCACGTCGTGCAGCCGGGCGTGTGGCCTGGCGTGATGCGCGCGGTGAGCGTCGTGCCGCCGAGGGTGACGGTGTCACCGTCGTCGACGAGGCGGTCGGGAACGATGGGCGGAAAGTGAAAGCGGTCGCGGAACTGCGGATCGTCGTGGCCACCGCGTTTCAGAATCGGAGCGTCTCCCCGGCTGGCGATGAATTGCGCGCCGGTGGCGCCTTGGAGCGCCGTCAGGCCGCCGGCGTGATCGAAGTGGGCGTGGCTGTTGAGGAGGATGCGGACGTCCTGCGGGCGGAAGCCGAGGCGCTTGATGTTCTCGAGGATCCCTGGCGCCATCTCTTCGTAGCCGCCGTCGATCACGATGTGGCCCGCGGGCGTCGTGATCAGGAACGACGTGACGTCCGACGCGCCGAGGTAATAGAGGTTCCCGGCGATGCGGAACGGCTCGACCGGCTGGTTTCCGGGGGTTTGGGCGTAGAGCGAGGCTGCGAGGATGAGGAGCGGGAGGATGCGCAGTCGCTTCATTGTTCCGTTATACGATGCACAGCCTCTACGCCGCCTTGATTTCTGGCGGACTCTCACAATCCAAAGGAGCCCTTGATGAGAAAGACACTGTTCGTGTTGCTCTCGGTTTGCGCCACCTCCCTCTTCGCCGCGGAGGGGATGTGGATGCCGCAACAGATTCCGCAGATCGCGGCGGACATGCAGAAGGCGGGGATCAAGATCGATCCGAACCGCCTCTCGGACCTCACCGGCGACCCGATGGGGGCGGTCATCTCGCTCGGCGGCTGTACGGCGTCGTTCGTCTCGCCGGACGGCCTCGTCGTCACCAACCACCACTGCGGCTACGGCTCGCTGCAGTACAACTCGACCGCGCAGCGCGACCTCCTCAAGCAGGGCTTCCTCGCGAAGACGAAGGAGGAGGAGCTCCGCGCGGCGCCGGGATCGCACATCTTCGTCACGACGAACATCGAAGACGTGACGAGCCAGATGACCGGCAACCTTCCGGCGAAGCTCACCGACGCGCAGCGCGCGAAGGAGATCGAGAAGCGCCAGAAGCAGCTCACCGCGGAGTGCGAGAAGCCGGGCGGCGTCCGCTGCCGCGTGGCGTCGTTCTTCGAAGGATCGCAGTACCTCCGCACGACGCAGATGGACATCAAGGACGTCCGCCTCGTCTATGCGCCGCCGGAAGGGATCGGGAACTTCGGCGGGGAGACGGACAACTGGATGTGGCCGCGCCACACCGGCGACTGGTCGTTCCTCCGCGCGTACGTCGGCCAGGACGGCAAGCCGGCGGAGTATTCGAAGGACAACGTGCCGTATCACCCGGCGCACTACCTCAAGGTGTCGACCGACGGCGTCAACCCGGGTGACTTCGTGATGGTGGCGGGCTATCCGGGACGGACATTCCGCTATCGGACGGAGCAGGAGATCAAGACGGCGGCCGACTACTCGATGCCGACGTTCGTCCGCTACGCGACCGACCTCTCGAACATCCTGCACGAGCAGGGGAAGAACAACCGCGACGTCGCGATCAAGAACGCCTCGCGCATCCGCGGGATGGAAAACACGCTGAAGAACTTCACCGGCGTGGAGAATGCGATGCAGACGGGCCGCATCCAGGCTCACACGCACGAGCGTGAGGCGGCGCTGGCGCAGTTCGCCGCGTCGCATCCGCAGTACGCCGGCGTGATGGACCAGATCCGCAAGCTCGACGACGAAGAGACGGCATCGATCCAGCGCGATACGGTGCTGAGCTGGATCTACCGCAGCTCGCCGATCCTCTCGCAGGCGCGCACGATCTACCGCTACTCGATCGAGAAGGGGAAGCCCGACCTCGAGCGGAACCCCGGTTACCAGGATCGCGACATCGCGGGGATGATGGCGGGCTCGAACCGCGTGCAGAACGAGATCGACCTCGCAAGCGATCGCGCCGGTCTCAAGTACTTCCTCCTCGAGTCGCAGAAGCTCCCGGCCAACCAGCGCATCGCTGCGATCGACCAGGCGCTCGCGGGGACCGACGTCGACCATTTCCTCGATCAGCTCTACGCCGGGACGAAGGTCAACGACCTCGCCGCGCGCAAGGAGATGTACAACGAGACGACGCAGCAGCTCGACGCGCGCAAAGACTCGATGATCAGCCTCGCGGCGAAGCTGATGCCGCTGCAGCTCGAGAACGAGAAGCGCGACGACGCCCGCGCTGGCGCGCTCTCGCGCGTCCGCCCGCTCTACTTCAACGCGCTGCGCGAGATGAGCGGCGGCAAGCTCTATCCCGACGCGAACTCCACGCTCCGTATCACGTTCGGCAACGTCCTCGGCTACTCGCCGAAGGACGCGGTCGTTTACACGCCGCAGACGACCGTCATGGGCGTGCTGGCGAAGGACACCGGCAGCGGCGAGTTCGACTCGCCGAAGAACCTCCTCGCCGCGATCAAGGCGAAGGACTTCGGTCCGTACGCCGACCCGCAGCTCGGCGCGGTCGGAGTCGATTTCCTCTCCGACGTCGACACCACCGGCGGCAACTCCGGATCCCCGACGCTCAACGCAAAGGGTGAGCTCAACGGCCTGCTGTTCGACGGCACGTTCGAGTCGCTCGGCTCGGATTACCTCCCGGATGCGAATACCCGCTCGATCCACGTCGACGCGACGTACATGCTGTGGGTCATGGACCGCGTCGATCGCGCCCACAACCTGCTGCAGGAGATGGGCATCACCCCGAAGTTCCAGTAGCGCTAACGTAGGGCGGGCTTCAGCCCGCCCTTTTTCATCTCTGCCTCCAATCTGAACACGTTCAAAAAATGCCTTGACGCCGCGATGCGTCGGGCCTAAGTTGAAGTTGAACATGTTCAAAATATCGAACAGGAGGCGGCAATGACCATGCGCGTCGTCATCCCCGGCGGTTCAGGGCACCTCGGAACACTTCTGGCGCGGACGTTTCACGAGCGCGGCGATCAGGTGGTCGTGCTCAGCCGCAAGCCGGTTCCGGAGCCGTGGCGGGTCGCGAAGTGGGATGCCGCGGAGATCGACGGCGCCGACGTCGTGATCAATCTCGCCGGACGAAGCGTCGACTGCCGCTACGGCGCGGCGAACCGCCGCGACATTCTCGCGTCGCGGGTCGAGTCAGCGCGTTGGGTCGGCCGCGCGATTCACGATGTCGCCCACCCGCCGCGCGTATGGCTGCAGGCGAGTACGGCGACGATTTATGCCCATCGCTACGACGCCGCGAACGATGAGGCGACCGGCAGGATCGGCGGAGACGAACCGGGAGTCCCGGAAACGTGGCGATTCAGTACCGACGTCGCCAAGGCGTGGGAGCGGGAGGTCGACGAGGCGCTGACGCCGGCGACGCGGCGCGTGAAGGTTCGCGGCGCGGTCGTCATGTCGCGCCATCGCGGCGGCGCCTTTGACGTCCTGCGGCGCCTGGCGCGCATCGGCCTCGGCGGAAGGGTGGGGGACGGCCGTCAGTATGTGTCGTGGATCCATCACCGCGATTTCGTTCGCGCGATGCTGTGGCTGATCGACCGCGAGGACCTCTCCGGCGCCGTCAACGTCGCCGCGCCGAATCCGCTGCCGAACGAAGAATTCATGCGCGCGCTGCGGAGTGCCTGCGGCGCACCGATCGCGATTCCTCTCCCAAAGTGGACGCTGGAAATCGGCGCGTCGCTAATGCGCACGGAGACGGAGCTCGTTCTCAAGAGCCGCAGGGTAGTGCCGGCGCGCCTCCTCGAGAGCGGATTCACATTCGCGTTTCCTCGGTGGACCGAAGCGGCGCGCGATCTCTGTCATGATGACCGGCCGGAATGGTGATCGCGCGAGGGACGACGCCGAAGGCCGAGGAGACTCGAGAGCGGATCCTGGACGCGGCGCTCACGCTGTTTCGGGAGCAGGGATTCGACGACACGACCATGCGCGACATCGCCGAAAAGGCGAGCGTGGCGACCGGCGCCGCGTACTACTACTTCCGCTCCAAGGAAGACCTCGTGATGGCGTTCTACGCGCGGGCGGCGGACGAGGCGCGCGACGTGGTGCCGGAGCGGATCGGACGGTCACGGGATCTGAAGAAGCGGCTGCGCGCGGTGATCGATCAAAAGTTCGAGCAGTTCGCAGAACACCGTAAGTTGCTGGCGGCCCTCGCAGGGATCGGCATCGATCCGAAGCACCGGCTCTCGCCGTTCGGGAGGGAAACGGAGCCGATGCGCCGCGAGAGCATCGATTTCTTTCGCCTGGCCGTCGACGAGTCATCGACGAAAGTGCCGCAGGACCTCCGGGCCGATCTGCCGCAACTCCTCTGGATGTATCAGATGGCTCTCATTCTCTATTGGCTGTTCGACGACTCTTCCGGCCAGAGGAAGACCAAGCTGCTCACGGATGGGACCGTCGATCTGGTCGTGCGGCTCATCCAGCTCTCCTCGCTGCCGCTGATGGGTCCCCTTCGCAAACGGGTGCTGGCGCTCGTGCAAACGATTTGAGCGCGGAATTAACAACGGGGGACTCAAGTTTGATATAGCTGTGAGAAGGAGAAGCAACTATGTCCAAGATTATCGGCATTGACCTCGGCACCACGAACTCCGTCGTCGCAGTGATGGAGGGGAGTGAGCCGAAGGTGATCGTCAACGCCGAGGGGAGCCGGATTACGCCGTCGGTGGTCGGCTTTGCCAAGAATGGCGAGCGCCTCGTCGGCCAGGTTGCCAAGCGTCAGGCGATCACAAACCCCGAGAACACCATTTTCTCGATCAAGCGGTTCATGGGTCGGAAGTACGACGAAGTGAACGAAGAGATGAAGATGGTGCCGTACAAGGTGACACGCGCCACGAACGGCGACGCCCGCGTCGACGTCAACGGCAAGCTGTACTCGCCGCCCGAGATCTCCGCGATGATCCTGCAGAAGCTGAAGCAGGCGGCGGAAGACTACCTCGGCGAGAAGGTCGACCGCGCGGTCATCACCGTGCCGGCCTACTTCAACGACTCGCAGCGCCAGGCGACGAAGGACGCGGGCGAGATCGCCGGCCTCAAGGTCGAACGTCTCGTCAACGAGCCGACGGCCGCCGCGCTCGCGTACGGTCTCGACAAGAAGGGGAATGAGACGATCGCCGTCTACGACTTCGGCGGCGGTACGTTCGACATCTCGGTGCTCGAGGTGGGCGACGGCGTGGTCGAGGTCAAGTCGACCAACGGCGACACGCACCTCGGCGGCGACAACATCGACCAGAAGCTGATCGACTGGATCATCGACGAGTTCCGCAAGGACCAGGGCATCGACCTCTCGAAGGACAAGATGGCCCTGCAGCGCCTGAAGGAAGCGGCGGAGAAGGCGAAGATCGAGCTGTCGTCGACGGCGTCGACCGACATCAATCTTCCGTTCATCACGGCGGATGCGTCCGGACCGAAGCACCTCAACATGCAGATGACGCGCGCGAAGTTCGAGCAGCTCGTCGGCGACATCATCCAGAAGACGATGGGGCCGGTGCGCCAGGCGCTCAAGGACTCCGGCGTCGATCCGAAGAACATCGACGAGGTGGTCCTCGTCGGCGGCTCCACGCGTATCCCGATGGTGCAGCGCCTGGTGCAGGAGTTCTTCGGCAAGGAGCCGCACAAGGGCGTGAATCCTGACGAAGTCGTGGCAGTCGGCGCGGCCGTCCAGGGCGGCGTTCTCGGCGGCGACGTGAAGGACGTGCTCCTGCTCGACGTCACCCCGCTCTCGCTCGGTATCGAGACGCTCGGCGGCGTGATGACGAAGCTCATCGAGCGCAACACGACGATCCCGACGCGGAAGGGCGAGAAGTTCTCGACCGCGGCGGACAATCAGACCTCGGTGGAGATCAAGGTGTATCAGGGGGAGCGCGATTTCGCGCACGACAACAAGCTCCTCGGAGCGTTCCACCTGGTCGGCATTCCGCCCGCGCCGCGCGGCATCCCGCAGGTCGAGGTCACGTTCGACATCGACGCGAACGGCATCATGAACGTGTCGGCGAAGGACCTCGGCACCGGCAAGGAGCAGAAGATCACGATCACCAGCTCGTCCGGTCTGTCGAAGGACGACGTCGACAAGCTCGTGAAGGACGCCGAGGCGCACGCCGCGGAGGACAAGGAGCGGCGCGACGAGATCGAGGCGAAGAATCAGCTCGACTCGATGGTGTACTCGGTCGAGAAGATGCTGGGCGAGAACCGCGAGAAGCTCTCGGGCTCCGATGTGCAGTCGCTCGAGAACGCGATCTCCGAGGCGCGCAAGGCGATGGAGCAGGGCGGCGCGGACAACATCCGCAAGGCCACGGACAATCTGCAGAAGGCGTCGCACAAGCTCGCGGAGGCGATGTATCAGCAGGCAGGCCCGCAGGGCGGACCGGAGGCTGGCCCAACCGCCGGCGGCCCCGAGG
>DASXIH010000286.1:0-7079 GCA_036498125.1 Thermoanaerobaculia bacterium | reverse complement strand
CCCGCAGCCAGCGCTCGACGTTCCCCAGAGGCACGAGGTGAACGGTGATCTGCTCGTCCCCGACGCCGCCTCCTTTTCCGACACGCTTGACGTCATACGCGCGATAGAGGCTGACGATCTCCGAGGTAATCCCCGGTGAGGACGGCCCTCGGGCGAGCAACTCGACGCGCTCGCAGACGAACCCGGTCTCTTCTTCGAGCTCCTTCTTTGCGGTCGCCGCCGGATCGTTCTCGCCGTCGTCGCCGACCAGCCCCGCCGGCCAGTCGATCACGCGCGCGTTGACCGGCTTCCGCTGCTGCTCCGTCAGGATGACCTCGTCGTCCTTCGTCATCGCGATCACGGCCACCGCTTCGGTCGCCTTCTTTCGCTCGACGTACTCCCAGTCGTCCCGCTCCAGGACGACGAGCTGCTTTCCTTCGAATATTTGTTTCGCCATCAGTCGATCGGTGTGTTCCTTTCCGTTGCGATCGGCGGGAAGCCGAGCGCGCGTTCGTATTCCTGGAAGGCCGCGCGATAGCACTCGCAACTCAGCGACTCCAGCTTCGTTCGATCGATGACGCGCACGCGGTTGCGGCGCGGCTCGATTGCCCCCGCCGTCGTGAGCGCCGACATCGCCTCGGTGATCCCGGCGCGTCGCGTCGCGAGCATGAACGACAGAAACTCGTGCGTCAGCGACATCTCGTCGGCGGCGACCCGGTCATGGAGCAGGAGCAGCCAGTGCGCCAGTCTCAGCTCCACATTGTGACGCCTGTTGCACACGGCGAGCTGCGACACGCCGGCGTAGAACGCGAAGATGAAGCGATGCAGGATCGCGTTCACGACCGGCTCGCGCTGCATCTCGTCCATCAGGAACTCCGCCGGGACGAGAGCGAGACGGCCGCGACCCTGACAGACTCCGGAGTGGGGATTTCTCGCGACGCCGAGCACAGCGCTGACGCCGATCATCCCTTCGGCGCCAATCATGCCGACCTCGACCATCTCTCCCGTCTCGAGCATCCGCATCAGCGAGATCACCGAGTCGACCGGAAAGTAGGCGTACGGAAGAATCTCTTCCTCGTGAAACATCCTCTGCGCCACCTGCACTTCTTCGACCTGCGCCGCCGCCGCAAAGCGCCGCTGCGACTCAGGGGGCATCGCTGCCACGAGGAGGTTTTGCGTCAACTGCCAATCCGGCACTCCTTCCATAAGAGCCAAGCGCATGCCATCAAGGTACGGGAACGGACAGACAACACCGCCTCGCAGGGCGTCACTGGAAAAGCGAAGCCTGAGCCCCTCGGCGGCGAAACGCTGCCGCGGACAGGTGCCACTCTCGCTCATTGATGCCGAGGCGGCGGCAGGTGACGTCGAAGATTGCCTCGATCTGCTGCGCGAAGACGCCGCGTCCTCGGCCTCGTACGCCCCACTGCGCTTCGTAAAGCGCTCCGCCGCGAAGCTCCCGGATGCGGTTCAGCACCTTCTCCTTCCGATCGGGAAAATGCTCCTCGAGCCAGCGCTCGAATAGCGGCGCCACGGCCCACGGGAGCCGCAGCACGACGAATCCTGCGAAACTCGCTCCGGAGTCGCGCGCCGCCTCGAGGATCTTCGGCAGCTCGTGTTCGTTGATGGCTGGGATCAGCGGCGCGACCATCACAGTCACCGGAATCCCGTTCTTCGCCAGCGTCTCGATCGCGTTGAGGCGCAGTTCCGGCGTCGAAGCGCGAGGCTCCATGATGTTGGCGAGTTTCGGATCGAGCGTCGTGATCGACACCGCGACCGACGCCGCGTCGAACTGCGCCAGCTCGCCGAGGATATCGACGTCGCGGGTGACGAGGTGGTTCTTCGTGATCATCGCCGTCGGATTGCGGAAATCGGCGAGCACGGCGAGGCAGCGGCGCGTGACCTCCAGCTTCCGCTCCACCGGCTGATACGGGTCGGTGACGCCGCTGATCGCGATCGTCTCCGGCTTCCACTTCGGCGAGAGCAGCTCCTCCCGCAACAGCTCCGGCGCGTCCTCTTTCACCATGATCTTCGTCTCGAAGTCGAGGCCGGCGGAGAAGCCGAGGTACTCGTGCGTCGGGCGCGCGAAGCAGTAGGAGCAGCCGTGCTCGCAGCCGCGGTACGGGTTGATGCTGTACGTGAATCCGACGTCGGGCGAGTCGTTACTCGTGATGATCGTGCGCGTCGGGTCGCGGAGATAGACCGTGCGCGTAACGCTCTCGTCGCGCTCCGCCTCGTCATCGACGACGTACTCGAGCTTCTCGAACCGGTTCTGAGGGTTCCAGCTCGCCCCTCGTCCGCGAATGGCGCTCATCTCCAAGCGAGCCTATCGCGCCCGTCAAGAAAATCTACCAAGGGGAGAGGACGACACGTTGTCCGCGCCTCTGCCACGCCTGTCAGCGCCTCCGACACGCGCGTCAGGACCTCCGACACGCGCGTCAGGACCTCCGCCGCGCGCGTCAGGACCTCCGCCACGCGCGTCAGGACCTCCGCCACGCTCGTCAGGACCTCCGCCGCGCGCGTCAGGACCTCCGCCACGCGCGTCAGGGCCTCCGCCACGCGCGTCAGGACCTCCGCCACGCGCGTCAGGGCCTCCGCCACGCGCGTCAGGACCTCCGCCACGCTCGTCCGAGCCTCCGACACGCTCGTCCGAGCCTCCGACACGCTCGTCAGGACCTCCGCCACGCTCGTCCGAGCCTCCGACACGCTCGTCCGCACCTCGGCCAAGCCGTCCGGCGGCGGGGCGCCGCCGCCCCATAGAGAAAACCACGGGGGCTAGATTTCCCGCACCTCTCGTAGATTTTTCGAGCGGAGCAGGACCGTCGCTACAACCAGAAGGGTCATGGTCCCGCCGAAGAGGACGGACGGGACGGTTCCCATCAGGCGCGCGGCGACGCCGGACTCGAAGGCGCCGATCTCGTTCGAGGCGCCGATGAAGATCTGGTTGACGGACGAGACGCGTCCGAGGAGGTTCTGCGGGGCGATCGTCTGCAGGAGCGTGCCGCGGATGATGACGCTGACGTTGTCCGCCATCCCGCTGATCGTCAGCATCGCGAGCGAGAGCCAGAAGTTCCGGGAGACGGCGAACGCGATCATCGTCACTCCGAAGATCGCGACCGCGGCGAAGAGCGAATAGCCGGCGCGGCGCATCGGCGGCCGGTGGGCCACGATCATGCCGGTGACGAGCGACCCGACCGCGGGCGCGGCGCGGAGGACGCCGAGGCCCTGCGGTCCGACGCCGAGGAGACGCGCGAAGATTGGGAGGAGTGCGACGGCGCCGCCGAAGAGCACGGAGAAGAGATCGAGCGTCATCGCCGACAGCAGCACCGGCTGGTTCCAGATGAAGCGGATGCCGACACGGAGGCTCTCGGAGATCGGCATGTCCTCCTTGACCTCCGGCCGGCTGCGGTGCGTCACGACCGTCAGCGCGAAGAGGCCGAGGGCGTAGAGCACGGTCACGCCGGCATACGCGAGGCGCGCGCTCCCGAAGCCGTACGCGAGGCCGCCCGCGGCCGGGCCGACCACCGCCGCGAATTGCCAGGTCGAGCTGCGCCATGCGACTGAGTTCGGATACAGCTCCCGCGGCACGACGTCCGCCGTCAGCGCGTTGAACGCCGGCCGCGTGAAGCTACGGGCGATGCCACTGAGGAAGATGACGAGATAGATCGGCCAGACGTGCCCGTTCGCGATGAGGCCCATCTGCGTGAAGACGAGGAGCGCGATGCCGGAGACCAGCATCCCGAACGTGCCGCAGAGCGCGATGAAGCGCCGCTCTGCCCTGTCGGCGACATGGCCCGCATAGAGCGCCACGGCGATGAACGGCAGCGCCTCGGCCAGCCCGATCATGCCGAGCGACAGCGGATCGCGCGTTGTCTCGAACACCTGCCAACCGACGACGACAATCTGCGCCTCCCGAGCGACCGTCGTAGTCGCGTAGCTGAGGATGAGGCGCAGGAAGTTCGGGATCCGCAAGGACGCGTACGGGTCGTGGCTCAAGCGGCCCGGAGTATAGGTTGCGGGGTTACGCGGTTTATAGTGTGCTCAACAATGCAGCGGGAGGAGAAATCGGAGCGAAGCCGCAGGCTCGTGCTCGATTCCGCACTGCGACTTTTCTCGACCTGCGGCTTCCGGGCGACGAGTGTTCGCGACATCGCTGAAGCGGCCGGCGTGTCGACCGGGAACCTCTACCATCACTTTCCGGACAAGGAAGCGATCTTCAAAACGCTGCTCGACGAATACCGGGAGATCGCCTCCAGCGAGCAGTTCCCGCTGACGCGCGCCCTGCAAAGCGGCGGGTTTCCCGACAACCTCGAGGACCTTGGCTTCGCCGCCCGCGATTCGGTGAAGCAGTACAAGCGTTACATGCTTCTCGTCTTCGTCGACGTCATCGAGTTCGACGGCACGCACATCCGCGAGTTTTACAAGGGACTCGCGAAACGTTTCGCGGAGATCGTGCAGAAGCACCCGGAGGTCAAGGGGCGCATCCGCGACAACGTCTCGCCCAGCGCCGCGATGCAGCTCGTCGCGCGCACGTTCATCAGCTACTTCCAGCTCGAGCTGCTGTTCGGCGTCCCCGAGCCGTTCGGCAAGGAGTCGAAGCAGATCGTCGGCGACATCGCGGATATGCTCCGCTGCGGAATCGCGCAGCAGAAATGAGCTGGAATCCGAGCCAGTACGAGCGCTTCAAGGCGGAGCGCAAGCAGCCGTTCCTCGATCTCCTCTCGCTCGTCGAGCACCGCCCGCGCATGCGCGTCGTCGACCTCGGATGCGGCACCGGCGAGCTGACGCGCGAGTTGCACGCGGCGCTGAACGCCGAGGAGACCGTCGGGATCGACAACTCCGAGACGATGCTCCTGAAGTCGGGCGGCTTCGGCGGCGAAACCCTCCACTTCGAGCGCGGCGACATCGAGGCGTTCGTCACGGACCGGCCGTACGACCTGATCTTCTCGAACGCCGCGCTGCACTGGGTCGAAGACCACGCGTCGCTCTTCACGCGCCTCACGAGCTTTCTCGCGCCGCACGGCCAGCTTGCGGTGCAGATGCCGGCCAACGAGACGCACGCCTCGCATCAGACGGCCGTCGACGTCGCGCACGAGCTGGGCATTGAGCCGCGCCGCTCACCGATGCAGCCTCCCGAGCGCTACGCCGAGCTGCTGCACCGCCTCGGGTTCGTCCGCCAGAACGTGCGCCTACAGATCTACGGACACGTTCTCGACTCATCGAGCGACGTCGTCGAGTGGGTGAAGGGAACCCTGCTCACCGATTACGAACGCCGCGCCGGCGACCGCTGGCCCGACTTCCTGAAGCGGTACCGCGAGCTGCTGATCGAGCGCATCGGCGACCAGCACCCGTACTTCTTCACCTACCGCCGGATCCTGATCTGGGGCACTTTCTAGCCGTCCTAATCCTCGGCCAGCATCGTGTGCAGCGCGAGTCCGATCGTGATCGACGAGAGGATGAAAACCATCGCGAAGAAGGTCATCGACAGCGACGAGGCCTGGCTGGCGTTCTGGACGAACTGCTCGGGCGAGAAGCTGTGCAGCAGCGCCTGAATCGCGGTCCACTTCCACGCCAGAACGGTCGTCCACGCCGCGGCGACGACGACGTACGAGATCGCCTGAAAGACCTTCAACGGGCGCGAGGCCCGCTCGACGCCCGCCAAATTGCGCAGGAGCTGCGCCTTGAGCCAGACGACCTGCGGATCGGGCAGCGGATGCTCGCGCATGTCGACCGCCGCGAGCTCTTTCATGTGCGGTGCGGCCAGCATCGCCGCCTCGCAGTCGGCGCACTGCGTCACGTGCGCGCGGAGCGAGTCGGTCCAGCGGCCGGCGATGACGTCGCGCTCGAAACGGCACTCGTTCATCGCGCCACCTCCGGCCCGATTCCGGCCTTCGACAACAACTCGGCGAGCCGCTTGCGCGCCCGGAACAGCAGCACGCGCACGCTCCCTGATTTCACGCCGAGCGCCTCGCCGATCTCGGCGTGGCCTGCCTCTTCGACGTGCGCGAGCCACAACAGCGCGCGCTCGCGCGGCTTCAGCTCTTCGAAGAGACGCGAAAGGTCGTGACGCAGCTCGCCGCGGTCGACGATCGACGCCGTCCTCGGCGTCAGCGAATCGAGGCGGAGCCGGTCGCGCTTCGACTCGCGGAAGTGATCGAGCGCGAGGTTCGTCGCGGCGCGGAATGCGTAGCGCCGCGCGTGCTCGTCGCTCTCGAACGACGGATTCGCGCGCAGGAAACCGAGGAACGTCTTCTGCAGCAGGTCGTCCGCGGTCGCGGGATCGCCCGTCATCCGGTAGATGTACGACCAGAGACTTCCGGCCGTTTTCCGGTAGAAGGCTTCGAACTGCGCTTCGTTCATCGGTCTTTGCGGTGCGCGCCGGCCGCCGCTGATCTGGTCTCTTTCGAGCGGCACCGGCAACGCGAGAGCCTCGGCAAACATGGGTACTCTACGACTCGGAAGGTGGGTGGATCCCGCTGATCGTCGGCGGGTGCTCGTCGAACATCCCCCACTCGCGCGACAGACGCTTCGTCAGCACCACGCTGGCGAGGTAGCCCAGGCCGAGGGCAAGCAGGAGCAGTCCCGGGAAGATCATCCCGCGCTCGTACGTGAAGAACGACAGCAGCACGAACGCCACACCGAGGAACGAGAGGACGGTCGCATTGCGAATGCCGCTCAGCATCCGGTCCTGGGTTCGCACCTTCGGCGCCGATTCCATCTCGCCGAGGAACCTGCGGCCCTGCGATGACTCGAGGAACTGGATGAACTCCGGCCCGGTGCCGAACTTGTCGATCAGGCGCGCCTGGACTTCTGCCTGATAGCGCGCCTTGTCGCTCTTCGACTTCGAGCTGAAGTACGAGATCGCCGCCATCATCGCGCAGAACGCGACGCCAAGCGTGATCGGGATCATGTAGACGCTGACTTCCATGAGCAAAGCCTCCGATGTTTCTTGGACGCTAATACGTGGCCCGGGTCATTTGGTTAACATCGGCCCATGAAGTTCTCCGTTTCCGAGTACGTCCGCTGGGAAGACATCGATGCCGCCGGCATCATCAATTACCAGGCGTATCTCCGCTTCTTCGGCCTCGCGGAGGTGGAGCTCT
>DASXIH010000285.1:0-9206 GCA_036498125.1 Thermoanaerobaculia bacterium | reverse complement strand
CCGTTACGGAACGCCCACTCTTTGATCGCCGCGGCGCGCCGGCGGCCGGACATGACGGCCTTCGCGAAGAGTCCGAGGACCAGGACGACGAAAGTACCCGCCCCGATTGCGATCCACATCGGTTACTTCTTCGGGAGGAGGTAGATGACTTCGCCCTTCTTCGCCATGCCGAGGTCCTCGCGGGCGATGCGCTCGACGGCGTAGGTGGAGCGCTTCACGGAGTCGATCTCGGCGCGGAGGCGGGCGTTCTCGCTCTGGAGCTGCTGGATGTTGTTGTGCAGGTCGCCCACGCGTTTGCGCGCCTGCTGCAGCTCCACGATGCCGCGGTCGCTGAAGACGAAGGAGAAGAGGAAGATGACGGTCAGCACGCTCGACAGAAGCGCCACGACGCGAAGCGTCACTTGCGTCGCGCGGCGCGGGTCATGCGTGGAGACGGCTCCCATGTGTTACATCAGTATAATTCGTTCGTGAAAAGAGACGTTGCCTCGAATCCGCTGACGGAGCGGTACGCGTCGCGGGAGATGTCGTACCTCTTCTCCTCCGATTTCAAGTTCCGGACGTGGCGCCGCCTCTGGATCGCGCTGGCCGAGGCGGAGAAGGAGCTGGGACTCCCGATCACGGACGCGCAGATCGCGGAGCTGCGGGCGCACGCGAACGACGTCAATTACGACGACGCGGAGCGCCGCGAGCGCGAGATCCGGCACGATGTGATGTCGCACATCTACGCCTTCGGGCTCCAGGCGCCTTCCGCGAAGGGCATCATTCACCTCGGCGCGACTTCGGCGTACGTCACCGACAACACCGACATCCTCCAGATGGCCGAGGCGCTGCGAATCATCCGCCGCCGCATCGTGAATTTGATGGCGAAGCTGCGCGACTTCGCGTGGAAGTGGCGCGCGACGCCGCAACTGGCGTTCACGCATTTCCAGCCGGCGCAGCTCACGACGGTCGGCAAGCGCGCGACGCTCTGGCTGCACGATCTCCTCCTCGACTACCGCGACATCCTCTTCCGCGAAAGCCAACTCGCGCTCCTCGGCGTCAAAGGCGCCACCGGGACGCAGGCGTCGTTCCTCAATCTGTTCGAGGGCGACGAGGCGAAGGTGAACCGGCTGGAGCAGCTGGTGGCGGACAAGCTGGGGATGGAGCGCAGCTATCCGGTGTCGGGGCAGACGTACTCGCGCAAGGTCGACTCGCAGGCGATCAACGCGCTCGCCGGATTCGCGCAGTCGGCGTCGAAGTTCGGTTACGACATGCGCCTCTTGCAGCATCTGCGCGAGGTGGAGGAGCCGTTCGAGGAGGAGCAGGTCGGGTCGAGCGCGATGGCGTACAAGCGGAATCCGATGCGCGCTGAACGAATCGACGCCCTCGCACGTCATCTCATCGTGAACGCGCTCAATCCCGCCCTCACGGCGGCAACGCAGTGGTTCGAGCGGACGCTCGACGACTCAGCAAACCGGCGCATCGCGATCCCGGAGGCGTTCCTCGCCGCGGATGCGATCGCGCTCATCTACGACAACATCATTGCCGGCATCGTCGTTCACGAAGAGGTGATCGCGGCGAACGTCCGGCGCGAGCTCCCGTTCATGATGACCGAGAACCTGATGATGGAAGGGGTGCGCCGGGGCGGCGACCGCCAGGTGCTGCACGAGCGCGTGCGGATTCACTCGCAGGCGTCGGCGGACGCGATGAAGTCGGGGGCGGCGACGAACGATCTGCTCGACCGCATCGCCGCCGACTCGCTGTTCGGGATCGACCGCGCGTCGATCGACGCGATCGCGCGGCCGGAGGGGTATACCGGCCTCGCCAAGCAGCAGACGGAACGCTTCCTGATCGAAGACGTCGATCCGATCCTCGATCGCGAACGGAGCGAGATCCGCGCGGAAGCGGGGGAGGTGCGGGTATGAAACGGTACGCACTCGCTTTGATCGTCTTCGTCGCCTATGCCTGCGCGACGACGACTCCCCCGCCGCAGACGCCGCAACTCCCGCAGACGTTGCACGGCATCGCCAGCTGGTACGGCGAAGAATTCGCGGGGCGGACGACGGCGAATGGGGAGATTTTCGATCCGATGCTTTTGACGGCGGCGCATCGGACGTTGCCGTTCGGGACGATTCTCGACGTGAAGAATGCGGCGACCGGGCAGACGGTACGGGTGCGGATCAACGACCGCGGGCCGTTCGTCGGTAACCGGATGATCGATCTCTCGTTCGCGGCGGCGCAGCAGATCGGGTTGATCGATCCGGGGAGCGGGCAGGTGGACGTGACGGTGGTCGCGATGGGCCGCGGGGAGCGGGAGCCGCCGGCGCCGTACACGGTGACGGTGAATCAGCCGAAGGAGCAGGTGAAGATCTCGTCGGAGGAGGCGCCGAAGGTGGAGTTTCCGTTGCCGACGACGACGACCACGACTGCGGTTGCTCCGGAGCCGTCATCGAAGCCGGAGGCTGACTTTGACGTGCAAGTGGTCGAGGAGCACAAAGGCGTCGAGACGCGCAAGCAGGTATCGCCGGATGGGAAGACGGTAGAAACGGTCGTTGTCGGCGGGGCGCCCGCGGCCGCGCCGGCGCCGCAAGAGCAAGTTGAAGAGAAAACCGCGCCGGCGAGGGCGCCGGCGCCACACAGAACCACGGCAGGGTTTGTGGTCCAGGTCGGGGCGTTCGGGATCGAGGCGAATGCGACGGCGCTGCAGAGCAAGCTGGCGCAGCTCGGGCAGCAGTCGCACGTCGACCACGTCGACACGCTCTATCGCGTTCGGATGGGTCCGTACGCCACGCGCGAGGAAGCGATCCGCGCGCGCGGCGCACTCGAAACGAACGGGATCTCGGCGATCGTCATCGCCGCCGAGACGAACTAGAGCAGTTCGTTGGACGCGAAGAAGAACGCGATCTCGATGTTCGCGTTCTCGTCGGAGTCCGAGCCGTGGATGGCGTTCTGCTCGATCGACTCGCCGAAGTCTTTGCGAATCGTTCCGGCGTCGGCCTTTGCGGGATCGGTGGCGCCCATGACCTTGCGCAGGTGCGGGACGGCGTCGTCACGCTCCAGCGCGGCGACGTAGACGGGGCCGGAGGTCATGTAGTCGACGAGGCCCGAGAAGAACGGCCGTTCGCGGTGAACGGCGTAGAACCCTTCCGCCTGCGAGCGCCCGAGCGAGACCTTCTTGACGCAGAGGATCTTGAATCCCTCGGCGTCGAGACGGCTGATGATTTTTGCGAAGTTGCCTTTGCGGACAGAGTCCGGCTTCACGATGGTGAATGTGCGGTTTGCCATAGCGGGCGCGGATTATAGCGATGAGGCGCGCCGCGCCGCGTGCAACATCGGGATGACCTGTGCGGTCTTCGCCTCGTTGTAGTCGGCCGGGAGGTAGAGGGTGAAGGTCGAGCCGAGCCCCGGCGTCGAGTCGACTTCGATGGTGCCGCGGTGCAGCTCGACGAAGTTGCGCGTCAGCGAGAGGCCGAGGCCGGTGCCGCCTTTGCGGGAACGGCGGCCCTGTTCGGTCTGGTAGAACTCGTCAAAGATCCGCTGCAGGTCGTCGGGAGGGATGCCGACGCCCTGGTCGCTCACGTCGATGCGCACCGTGTCGACGCCGAGCGGGGACGCCGCTCGCGCGATGAAGCCGACGCGAATCGACACCGGTCCGCCCTGCGGCGAGAACTTCACGGCGTTCGAGAGCAGGTTGAAGAGGATCTGCTTGAGGCGCCCCTCGTCGAGGCAGACCGTCGGGACGTCGTCCGCGACGTGCGAGACGATCTGAACGCGCGCTTCCGAGGCGAAGCCCTTCATCACGCGCTCGACGGCGGTCACCGTGTCGTGGAGATCGAACGTGTCGGCCCGGAGCTCCATCTTCCCCGCCTCGATCTTGGAGAGGTCGAGGATGTCGTTGATCAGCTCGAGGAGGTGATTGCCCGCGGTGTGGATGTTCTCGAGGAACTTGTAGAAGCGCCCCGCGAGCGACTCGCGCGCCCCTTCAAGGAGGACGCTGGAGAAGCCGATGATGGAGTTGAGCGGCGTCCGCAGCTCGTGCGACATGTTGGCGAGAAACTGGTTCTTCGAGCGGTCGGCCGCCATGAGGCGAAGGTTCGCCTCGCGCAGCTCGTTGGTCCGCTCCATGACGCGCTGTTCGAGGGCGTAGGTGAGCCCCTCGAGGTCTTTGTAGAGCTGCTGGTTCTCGATCGCGACGGCGGCCTGGTTGGCGATCGCGGTAAGGAGGATGACGTCGTCCTGATCGAAGGCGTGTTTGCGGTAGCTCTCGACCGAGATGACGCCGATGACGCGGTCGCGGGCGATCATCGGCACGCCGAGCCACGACTCGGTCGGCTTGGAGTCGGCGATCGACTTGACGCCGAGCCGCGCCTCGTCCGCGACGCTGCCAATGACGAGCGCCCGATGGTTCGCGACGACCCAGGAGTTGAGGCCGGGACCGACCGGCAGGCGTTCTTTCGGCAGCATCGCGCCGTCGCGCATGTCGAGCTCGAACGACAGCTCGTTGGTCGAGTCGTCGAGGAGGGCGATGGAGAAGAGCGAGCAGTCGATGACCTTCTTGCACTCGGTATAGATGGCCATCAGGAGCTGGTCGGTGGTGTAGCGGAGCGAGATCGTCTTGCCGATGTTCGTCAGCGACGCGATGCGCTGGATCTGCTGCATCGAGTGCGTGCGCGTGGTGGCGAGGTTGCGCGCCACGTAGTTCGCGACGACGCCGGTGAAGGCGAGGGCGAGGACGGCGCCCCATCCGATCGTCGAGTACGCGAGCGCGATGACGACGGCGCACGGGATCGTGACGACGTAGATCGACGAGTCGACGAAGTCGAGGTGGAGGATCTTCGACAGCGGGTAGTCGTAGCCGCTCTTCTGCACGCGCGACATGACGAGCTGGTTCGTCAGGATGAGCACCAGGCTGGCGACCGCGATCTGCATCGCGGCGAGCGGCGTCGCGTGGAGGACCGGCGTCTCGCCGCCGGTGGCTCCGTAGAGAAGGCCGGCCACGACGACCGGAATGCCGTAGGTTCCGAAGAGGCCGAAGGTCTTCACGTACTCGACCGGCGCGTCGTCCATCGGGATCTTCACGGGGCCGATTTGGCGCATGCCGACCAGACGCGCCGTGATGGCGACACCGACCGCGATCCACGACGTGACGACGGTGCCGAGGAGCGGAAGCATCGACATGTACGCCATCATCGAGAGCGAGATAAAGATGACGTTCGTCAGCTCGAACTTGAGGAGGCTCAGCGCCGCCGCAAAGGCGACGAAGATGGCGATGAGGATGGTGGCGTTCGGCGACAGGCGTTCGATGATCGAGACCGTCTGCGGGAAGCGGACGACCGAGACCGCCAGCATCATCAGGAGACCGGCGAAGCCTTGCGTCAGAAAGACGTAGACGACGCGGCGGCGCTTGGCCGCCTTGGAATCGAGACTGTCGACCATCGGGATGCCGAAAAGAGTAGCACCCAGCTAGAACGGAGCGAAAACGAGCCCCTCTTCCCGCCGATACGCCGAGCTCGGCGGGATCGACGCTTCGTCCCGGCAGACGATGGTGTTTTGCAGATGCATCGGGCGGGTGATCGCGACGTCGTGCGCCACGATGCAGTTCGTCAGCTCGACGCCGGCGGCGATGCGGCAGTCGTCCCAGACGACGCTGGCGTGCAGCGTTCCGTCGACCGTGCTGCGAGCGCCGATGACGGAGTCGCCGCAGATGGCGCGGGTCGCGGCGAGGTACCGCTGCGGCGTCCCGATGTCGAACCAGCGTGCGTGATCGTCGACGATGGCGGTGACGGTTTCGCTGTCGAGGACGCGCGCGTAGACGTCGTCGACGATGGAGAACTCGTCGCGGTCCGGCATCGAGTCGAAGATACGGGCGCTGATGGCGTGGGCGCCGGCGAACATGAGCGGCTCGCCGCGGCCTTTGCCGAAGCCGGTAATGAGGCCGTCTTCGAGCCAGACGGCCGTGAACTTGTCGTTCGCCGGCGCGTGGCGGAGCGTGAGTGCCGCGATCGCGTCACGCTCCCGTCGCGCACTCACCAGCGCTTCGAGATCGGGTGACTGCAGCGTGTCGCCGTTGACGAGGAGGAACTCGTCATCGCCTTCGAGGATGTGCCGGACGCGCCGCACGCCGCCGCCGGTGCCGAGGATCTCGTGCTCGAGCGAGAAGTGGAAGGTGACGTCTTCGTATGTGTCGACGAGGAACGACTCGATGGCGTCGGGGAGGTGGTGCAAGTTGACGATGATCTCGTCGATGCCGGCGTGCAGCAGGTTCTCGACCGCGTAGGCGATCAGCGGCTTGTTGCAGACGGGGAAGACCGGTTTCGGCAGCAGATACGTGATCGGGCGGAGCCGCGTGCCGTAGCCCGCCGCCAGGATCATGGCCTTCATGGGTGATTGGTAACTGGTGACTGGTGACTGGTCCCGCCCTCCCAGTGACCAGTGACTAGTAACCAGTAACTCATAGCTGGTCCGCCGGGAAGACCATGTGTTCCGGGAGGTCGGCGCGGGTGCGGCGGGCCTGGCGGTAAAGATCGGCGTAGGTGAGGCGGATGGCTTGATCGAAGTTCATCCCGAGCTCGCCGGCGATGGTCCTGATCATGTCGACGGGGCCTTCGATCTCGAAGTACTCGCCGATCGGGGTGCGGTCGAGGACGACTTCGACGTCGCGGAAGCGCCAGACCTCGCGGTACTTTTGGTAGCGGAACACCGGCTTGAATCCGAGGGAGTCGAAAAGCTGGATCGCGAGCTCGAACGACTCGACGCCGGTCTGGACTTCCTCGCGCGTCTTGATCCCGCCGACCTCGATCGACATCGGACCCTTGAACGTCGCGAGCGAGTACTTGCCGAACTTGCGGACGCGGAGGAGCGCGCCCTTCGTGCGCAGCTCACCGCGGCGATCGAGGACGATGTTGTCTTCGAACGTCTCCGGATAGAGCCGTTGCGCGCCGAGTTCGTGGAGCTTGCGCGTCAGCTCTTGCCTGTTCTGCAGCGGGAACTTGACCTCGATCTCTTGGGCCATTACTTCTGCAGCACTTCCACGCCGGGCAGCGTCGCACCTGAGATGAACTCGAGCGACGCGCCGCCGCCGGTCGAGATATGCGTGATTTTGTTCGCGAATCCGCTCGCCTTCACCGCTTCGACCGACTCGCCTCCGCCGACGACGCTGATGGCGTTGGACTCGGCGACGGCGCGCGCCATCGCGATCGTTCCTTTTGCGAACTCCGGGTTCTCGAAGACGCCCATCGGGCCGTTCCAGAAGATCGTTCTTGCGGTCGCCAGCTCGTTCGTGAATGCGCTCACGGTGTGCGGTCCGATGTCGAACGCCTTCTGCTCAGGCGTGAGCCCGTTCGCGACGTCGACCGTCTCGATGACCTTCGGGTTCTGGAGGTCGTCGCCGCAGACGAGGTCGGCGGGGAGCATGAGGTTGGCGCGGTGTTTTCCCTGATCGATGCGGGTGGCCACGTCGATCGAGTCGTTGTCGACGAGCGAGCCGCCCATGTTGATCTTTCGCGATGCGAGGAACGTGTTCGCCATGCCGCCGCCGATGAGCACCGTGTCGGCGAGGTCGACGAGCGCTTCGAGCGGCTCGATCTTGCCGGCGATCTTCGCGCCGCCGAGGAGTGCGACGAAGGGGCGCTCGGAGACCTGCGTCACCTTCTGGAGGAACTCCAGCTCGCGCGCGAGGAGGAGTCCGCCCGCCGTGTCGTCGGGATCGAAGAGGCGCGGCAGCGCGTCGATCGAGGCGTGCGCGCGATGGCACGCGCCGAACGCGTCGTTCACGTAGAAGTCGGCGAGCTTCCGCAGCTCGGCGGCGAAGCCGGAGTCGTTCTTCTCTTCGCCGGCGTAGAAGCGGAGGTTCTCGAGGAGCAGCAACTCACCGTCGCCGAGAGTCCGCGACTTGTTGACGACCTCGGCACCGGTGCAGTCGTCGCTCCAGCCGACGTTCGTCTTCGCCAGCTCGGCGAGCTTCTCGCGCACCGGCGCGAGCGAGTACTTCTCCTTGCGCTCCCCTTTCGGGCGGCCGAGGTGCGAGGCGATGACGATGCGTGCGCCCGCGTCGCGGAGCAGGCGGAGCGTCGGGAGCGTCTCCTCGATGCGCGTGGCGTCGGCGATGCGCGTACCGTCGAGCGGCACGTTGTAGTCGACGCGATAGAAGACGCGTGCGCCACGCGGAATCGTGACGTCGGACAGCGTACGAATTTGAATCATGCGTGCTGCAGCGCGTCTTTCTTCACTCTAGCGATGTAGGCGATCACGTCCAAGATCCGGTTCGAGTATCCCCACTCGTTGTCGTACCACGAGAGGATCTTGTGCATGTTCTGGCCGACGGAACGGGTGAACGTGGTGTCGACGATCGAGGAGTGCGCGTTGTGGTTGAAGTCGATCGAGACGAGCTGCTCGTCGGAGTAGTCGAGGATTCCCTTCATCTCGCCGTTCGCCGCGTCGCGGATTACCTGGTTGATCTCCTCGGCGCTCGTCGGTTTCTCGGTGTGGAACGTGAGGTCGACGAGCGAGACGTTCGGCGTCGGGACGCGGACCGAGATCCCGTCGAATTTTCCCTTCAGCTCCGGCAGGACCAGGCCGACCGCTTTCGCGGCGCCGGTCGTGGTCGGGATCATCGAGAGCGCGGCGGCGCGGCCGCGGCGCAGGTCCTTGTGCGGCAGATCGAGGATCTCCTGGTCGTTCGTGTACGAGTGCACCGTCGTCATGATGCCCATCGTGATGCCGAAGCGCTCATGGAGCACCTTCGCGACCGGCGCAAGGCAGTTCGTAGTGCACGATGCGTTCGAGACGATCGTGTGCGCTGCGGGGTCGTAGTCCTTTTCGTTGACGCCGATGCAGATCGTGACGTCAGCGTCCTTCGACGGAGCGGAGATGATGACGGTCTCGACCGTCTTCCTCAGATGGCGCGACGCCTTTTCCTTCGACGTGAAGCGTCCCGAGGACTCGACGACGATCTGGACGCCGAGGTCCGACCACGGGATCTCGGCCGGATCGGGAGACGAGAAGACGCGCAGTTCCTTGCCGTCGATCAGGAGGCCGTTTTGCGAGTGCTCGACCTTGTTCGGGATCGTCCGGTGTACCGAGTCGTACTTGAGCAGATACGCGAGTGTGGCCGCGTCCGTCAGATCGTTGACGGCGACAAATTCAATTTCCTGGTTCGTGCGCTCCAGCGCCGCGCGCATCACATTGCGCCCGATCCGTCCGAAGCCGTTGATGCCTACTTTGACCAT
>DASXIH010000284.1:0-5063 GCA_036498125.1 Thermoanaerobaculia bacterium | reverse complement strand
CTGCAAGCGGTGCTCGGCGAGGACTACTCATCGAATCAGCTGCGCGAGTACGAGGCGCTGTTCGAGAGCTCGTGGGCGCGCGAGGAGCTGTGGAAGGAGCGCAACTTCCATCAGGCGTTCGAGAACGGACAGCTCGTGGGCCTGTTCAACGCCGGCGCGTCGATCGTCACCGGCGGGCGCGGCTACGGTGTCGCCGACCGGCTCGAAGGACATGCTGGTCACGAGCGGATGGTGCGCATCCAGCGTTACTTCGGCACGGACCATCCGCATCCGCCGGAGAAGTTGAAGTTCGACGGCACGTACACGTTCGACAAGGTGACGGACGTCTACAACGGCAGGGTGATCCACGAGGAGAACCAGCAGCCGCACCTCTTGATCGCAGACACTGAAGTCTGCATCACGCGCTGCACGGAGGAGTACGGCAATCCCTGCTTCCACTTCTGCCCGGCGCAGGTGTACGAGCCGAGGGAGACCGCGGACGGCCGCGGGCGCGTGCCGTTCCTGAACTTCACCAACTGTTTCCACTGCAAGACGTGCGACATCATGGATCCTTACCAGGTGATCACATGGGTGCCGCCCGAAGGGGGCGGAGGCCCGAACTACAAGAAGTTGTGAGCGCGCGGCACGTTTTTCGTAGCTCGCGCGTCGAAGAGCCATGGCACGTGAAGCCGTACCGTTGAACCGCACGATGGACCGCATCGGCGCCCTGCAGACGAACGTCGAGCGGGTGATTCGTGGAAAGACGGAGGTCGTGCAGCTGTGCATCGCGGCGCTCCTGGCGCGCGGCCACATCCTGCTCGAAGATGTCCCGGGCGTCGGCAAGACCACGCTCGCTCACGCGATCGCGCGCTCGCTCTCGCTCTCGTTTCAGCGCATCCAGTTCACGAGCGACCTGCTCCCGGCCGACATCGTCGGCGTCACGATCTTCAATCAGGAGCAGCAGGAGTTCGAGTTCGTCTCAGGACCGATCTTCACGCACATCCTCCTCGCCGACGAGATCAACCGCGCCACGCCGAAGACGCAGTCGGCGCTGCTCGAGGCGATGAGCGAGGGGATCATCACGGTCGAGAAGAAGCGCCTCCCGCTGCCCGATCCGTTCCTCGTCCTCGCGACGCAGAACCCGGTCGAGCACGTCGGCACCTACCCGCTGCCGGAGTCGCAGCTCGATCGTTTCCTCATGAAGCTGACGATCGGTTATCCGAACGAGAGCGACGAGAAGAAGCTCCTCCGCTCCGGCGGCGGCCAGGACGCGCTCGAGCACCTCGAGCCGGTGCTCGACGACAACGACGTCCGCGAGCTGCAGCAGTCCGTCGCGGCGATCCATGTGAACGAGTCGCTCGTCGAGTACCTGATGGCGATCGTCCAGACGACGCGTACGCACCCAGACGCCGCCCTCGGCGTCTCCACGCGCGGCGCGCTCACGTATTTCAAGGCGTGCCAGGCGCTCGCGATGGTCAACGGCCGCGACTTCGTCGTCCCCGAGGACGTGAAGCGCCTCGCCGGGCCGGTGCTCTCCCACCGCATCCTGATGAAGGAGCGCCGCATGATGCGCGGCGAGAACGCTCCCGAAGCGCGCTTCATCCAGCGGATCGTCAATGACATCCCCGTCCCACGGTAGCCCGTGGCAGTTCGACGGCGTCGTCCGGATCACGCGCGTCGGCACGTCATTCCTGATCTTCATTTTCGTCATCGGCTTCGCGGCGCTGAACACCGGCAACAACCCGCTCTACATCGCGCTGACGTTCATGCTGGGATGCCTGCTGCTGTCGGGCATCGCATCGAAAGGCGGCCTGAAACACCTCGCGATCGAGCTGCGCGGAGCGGACGAGGCGTGGGCGGGGCGTCCCGTGAGTCTGACACTGCGCATCACGAACCGCTCCTCGATCTGGAACGTGCGCGACGTCGCGATCGTCTCCGACGACCTCGCGCAGCAGGTGCTCGTACCGATCATCGGAAAGCGCGAGACGATCGACATCGAGGCGTCATTCCTCTTCCAGCGCCGAGGTATCGCGCACGTGCAGCGCATCGACCTCTACACGCGCTACCCGTTCGGCTTCTTCCTCAAGAAACGCCGCCTGCGGCTCAGCGGCGACGTGATCGTCTTCCCCCGCCTGATCGACGAGGAAGCGGCGCGCGAGCGTTTCCGCCCCATCGTCGGCGAGCATGAGAACGCGAACCGTCCCGGTCTCGGCACGGAGATCCACTCGTTCCGCGAGTACGTCCGCGGCGACTCGCTGCGCCACGTCTACTGGAAGAAGTCGGCGAGCCTCGGGCGCTGGATCATGAAACAGACCGAGCTCGACTCCGCGCGCGCGGTGCACGTCGTGTTCGACCCCTACAAGCCGCGCGACGCATCGGAGGAAGCGTTCGAAGAGATGGTGAGCGCCACTGCGACGTATCTGTTTCACGCGGTGCGGCGCGGGCTCACGATCCTCTTCACCATGCCGCGCGTGACCATCACCGCGAACGAGACGGAGTCCGCGAGCGCGGCGTTCCGCGCGCTGGCGCTGGTCGAGCCGGCGCACGAGCACGTCGCTCAGATCGTCGACCAGAACAGCGTCGTATTCGCGCTCCGGAGGGACGATGAACTCGCGAGCGCGTGAGGTCGAGCTCCTGCTGCTCACCGCGTTCTCCGCGGTGCCGCTCTACTTCACCGGCGCGGTCGGCCCGGCACCGCTCGCGATGTTCCACCTCGCGCTCGCCTGGATGGTCTACCGCGTCGCTCGCGGCGGAACGCCCGAGATCATCCCCGAGCGGGTGTTGCGCGCGATCGCCATTGCCTACGTTCCGCTCTACATCGTCGACGCCATCGCGAACCACGCCATCGCGGCGTCGACGCATCTCGTCCTCTTCATCGCCGTCTACCAGCCGATCGAGTCGATGCGGCGCAACAACCAGGCGCAGCGGCTGCTCACCGCGGCGTTGATCTTCGTCGCGAGCGTCGCGACGTCGACCGACATCACGGTCGTCCTCTTCGTCGTCGCCTTCGGCTTCCTCGTGTTCCGCCAGCTCATGCTGCTGAGCCACATCGAGACGGCGGCGTCGATCGGCCACGAATACCAGGACGCGCCGTCGAATCGCGCGGCGGCGTTCTATCTCTGCGGGACCGTCGTGCTCGCGGCGGCGCTGTTCCCGGTCATCCCGCGCACGCGCAACCCGCTCGTTCAGGGCGTCTCCGGCGCGCTGACGAATGCGGCCACCGGTCTCTCGACGACGATCGACTTCTCGCAGCAGCGGACGAGCACACCCGATCCGGCGGTCGTGGCGCGCGTCTGGATGGGACCCGACGCGCTGCCGTTCTTCACGCCGCTGCGCCTCCGCGCGAACCTCTACGACCGCTACATCGGCCACGTTTGGCTGCAGTCGTCGCGTGGCTACCGCGACATCGCCATGCGCGAAGGCTTCTTCGAGATCGCGCGGCCGTCAGGCTACAAACGGACGGCGCACGTGCAGCAGCGGTTCGTCCGCAACGGGCGGCTCTACCTGCCGACCGGCACGTATGCGATCAACGGCCTCGTCGCGCTCGCGGAAGGGCCGTCGCGCGACACGTTCACCGCCGCGACGGGCGGCCGTGAGTCGGCGACGTTCGACATCGCGATGGCGCGCGAGATCCTGCCGCTCCGCGCCGAGCATCCGCGCGTCATCGACTACCCGGTGACGCCTGCGGTCGCCGCACTGGCGCACCAGATCGCCGGCAACGAAACCACCGCCGAAGGGCAGGCGCGGAAGATCGAGTCGTACATGACGTCGCACTTCCGCTATTACATGCGGCCGGTGGGCGGGAAGCCGATCTCGGTCGATGAGTTCCTACTCACGGACCGCCGCGGCCACTGCGAGTACTTCGCCGCCGGGATGGTCGCCCTCCTCAGCGCCCTCGGCAAACCGGCGCGCGTCGTCGGCGGCTTCTACGGCGGGAAGCTCAACCCGCTCACCGGCTACTTCGCGATGCGGCTCGAAGACGCGCACGCCTGGGTGGAGGTGTGGACCGGCGACCGCTGGCAGACGTTCGATCCGACGCCGGCCGGCATGCGTCCCGGCAACGTGCGCGAAGGTCTGTTCAAGACGTACCTCAGCGCGCTCGGCGACTCGGTGAATTTCTTCTGGGACCGCTACATCCTGACGTACGGCCTCGGCGACCAGGTCGCGTTCGCGATGGATCTCCTCACGCGCATCCGCAGCGCGGTCGGACGCTCGCATGCGTCGCTGACGACGTTTCGCCGCAAGTTCACGTTCGTCGACGCGACGAACATCGTCGTCGTGCTCCTCGCCCTCGTTGCTCTCGTGCTGATCATCCGCCGCCGTCGCCGCCCGATCTTCGACGACCTCGCCGGCCATCTCCGCTTCCTCGGCATCGACGTCGGCCCCGCGATGACGATGGAGGAAGCGCTGCAAGTTCTCCGCGCCAGCCACCCCGACGCCGCCCGCGACCTCGCGCCGCTGATCGCCCAGTACGAGGAGGAGATGTTCTCCGCGCGACAGGAGCGGGGAAGGGTGGCGTCGATCCGCCGCGCGTTGGCCAAGCTGCGCGCCGCCTAAACTTGGCCGGGCGTCCGCCCCTCCAGAATCACTTCGAGGCCACGCGCCGCGGGTTCCGCATCAGCGCGATCATCTCCCGCACAGCCGCGTCCAACCCCACCAGCGACGCACGCGCGATGATCGAATGCCCGATGTTCAGCTCCTCGATGTCGCCGATCATCGCGATCGGATCGATGTTGCGGTAGTTGAGACCGTGGCCGCCGAGGACGACGAGGCCGATCTTGCGCGCCATACGGGCAGCGGAAGTGATCTTTTCGAGCTCCGGCTGCCAGTTCCCGCTGCGCCAGGCGTCGGTGTACTTGCCGGTGTTGATCTCGATCCGCGGCGCCCCCATCTTGTGGCACATCCGGATCTGCTCGATGTCGGGGTCGACGAAGATCGAGACGTCGATGTGCGCGTCGAGCAATTGACGCACCGTCTTCTCGAGGTTGCTCGCGTGCAGCACCACGTCGAGTCCCCCCTCGGTCGTCACCTCGTTCGCTCGCTCCGGAACGAGCGTCACGCGATGCGGCTTGACCGTCTGCGCG
>DASXIH010000283.1:0-4168 GCA_036498125.1 Thermoanaerobaculia bacterium | reverse complement strand
GTGGTCATCAAAACGTCCGTGGCCGAGGCGGGAAGCCGGATGTTGCGATTCGAGTACGAACTGTCCGATTCCGTAGGCGAGGTGCACGCCACCGGCTTCTCGACGCACTTCTGGCTCGATCGGGCGACGCGGAAGCCGGTGAAGGCGGATCCGGAAGTGATGCGCGCGTTTGGTCCCTGGCTGCCGTGACCTCTAGTGGAAGACGCCCTTGAGGTACTGCTGCGGCGACGCCATGAATGTGCGCTTGTTCTCTTCCGACGAGAAGTAATAGATGCGGTTCTTCAGCTCGACCATCGGCGTGTTCGCGCGGATCGAGATCTTGGCGCCGTCGACCGGATCGAGGCCGATCGCGGGAGCGAACGGCAGGCGCGCGCGCATCTGTTCGTCGGCCTCGGTGAGCGGAATCTGGTTCTGTGCCGCGACCGCGTCGTGCGGCTTCGGCGGCGGCGCCTCGTCGGTCAGCACGGGGGGAGGGTCGATCACTGCCGGACGCGTATCCGCGGTGTCGAGCGTTCGCATCTCGACTTTGGCGCGAGGAGTTGCCGCGGGATGCGCCTGCCGGCATGCGGCCACGAGCAGCAGGAGAATCGCAATCCTCTTCATCAGTCCGGCGGGGGTGCGAAGCTCACGCCAGTCACGGCAGGCGACGGCCTGAGACGCGCGACGATCGGGCGGTACCACCCCTTCTTCATGCACGGTTTCTCCACCGCGATGAAGAAGCCGGCGCAGATCAGGAGGACCGCCGGAATCTCGACCAGCGCCGTGACGATGATCGTGAGCCACAGCGGCCACGTCTGCAGTTGCGGCACGTGGGCGAAAGCGCGGGAGAACGCCCCCATGATGTGCACGTGGTAGAGGTAGATCGTGTAGCACATCCCGCCGATCGTGTAGATCAGCGGATGGCGGAAGAAGCGGTTGCTCCACGTTCCTTTGAATGCCGCGACGTAGGCGGCAAGTGCAATCGCGGGAACGAAGAACATGCCGGCCTCGCCGAAGAAGAGAACCGCCGGAATCGCGGCCCAGGCGATGACCGAGACCGCATCCCACGTCAGTGACAGACGCTGCGGCGCGGATCGCCAATCGACGAGATAGATGTCGCACAGCAGGAAGCCGGTGAGAAAGAACTGTGCGAAGTGCGGAAGCGAGAGCAGGAAGCGGGGAGAGCTCGTCCCGACCGCCAGCGACAGAATCGCGAACGCCGCGATCCCAAGGGCGAGCACGATGCGCCGCCAAGTCTTGGAGCGGATCAAGAACACCGCCGCGATCGCCGGCGCGAGTGCGTAGAACTGGAACTCGATCTCGAGCGACCAGGCCACGACATTGATCGAGCTCATCGCGCCGTAGATCACGTTGTGTTGATAGAAAACACTCGCGAGGAGATGCGGCAGGAGGACCTGCAACGTCCGGTGACCAGCGAGCCAGAGAAGGAGGAAGAGGAGGAGGAGATTGACGACGTATGGCGGTTCGAGGCGTGTCAGCCGGCGAGCGAAGTAGTCGCGCAACCGCGGGAGCCGCTCGCCAAAGAGGTGCGCTTTCGCGAACGGCAGGGCGATGACGAATCCGCTGATGATGAAGAACAGCATCACGCCGACGTCGCCACGGGAGAGGAGCGCCGCGAGCGGATCGGCGGCAGTCGATCGATGCGTCAGCGCCGCGTCGCCCCCGCCGAGGTGGAAAAGCATCACCGACATGATGGCCATGAACCGGAGGCCGTCGATCTCGGCGATGAACTGTCCGGATGTGGTGTCGCGGCGAACTTTCCGCAGGAGATTGGAGAGGGCCATTGATGGGATGGCTGATTTTAGCGGAGAGTTTGGTGCGAAAGGGGGGAATCGAACCCCCAAGACCTAATGGTCACAGGCTTCTGAGACCTGCGCGTCTACCAGTTCCGCCACTTTCGCAACTTAAAAACCAGGCAGGGAAAGCGATTCTAGATACGCGATCAGGAATGTCAATCGCACCACTCGATATTCCTAATATCCTTAGACACCGATGTCGTCCGAAGCCTCCGCCGATGTCCTCGCCAAAACGCCGCCACGCGAGAACGTGTCGTCGGAGATCATCAACCTCCCGAATTCGCTGACGCTGCTTCGGATCTTCCTCGTTCCCTTCCTCGTCGTCGTGCTGCTGACGAAGTTCTACGGACGCGAGTACGTCGGCCTGGCGATCTTCCTCCTCGCCGCGATCACCGATTTCCTCGACGGCTTCTTCGCCCGCCGCTACAACCGGATGACGCGCCTCGGCGCGCTCCTCGATCCGATCGCCGACAAGCTCCTGATGTCGGCCGCGTTCATCTCGCTGGTCGAGCTCGGGCTCGCCCGGGCCTGGATGATCGTGATCATCATCGGCCGCGAGTTCGCCGTGAGCGGGCTTCGTTCCATCGCGGCGCAGCAGGGCGTCACGATCGCGGCGTCACCGCTCGGCAAGGGAAAGATGATCTCGCAGGTGATCGCGATCTCGCTCCTGATCCTCGGCTATCAGCTCGGCGAGTTCCTCTTCATCGGCACCATCGCGCTCTGGATCGTCATGATCTTCGCGCTCGCTTCCGGCGTCGACTACTTCTTCAAGTTCTCGCGCGCAGTGTTGCGCGGGGATCAAAGCAGCAGCCGGTAGACGTCGTTCTTCCGCAGGCCGAACTTCTCGGCGACGAGCTTCACGGCATCATTCCGTCGCATCCCCTCGGCGCGCAGGCGCTCGAATTCGGCCCGGATCTCGTCCGGCGACGCCTCGACGCCGTGTGCCTTCGGCGCCGCGAAGACGATCGTGATCTCGCCGTAGACCGACGGCCGCTCGCGGAATTGGTCGAGCACTTCGCTCACGCTGCCGCTCACGATCTCTTCGTGCATCTTCGTCATCTCGCGGGCGACGGTTGTTTCCGTGTCGCCCAGGACCGCGAGCGCGTCTTCGAGTGAGTCGACGAGACGTTCGGGGGACTCGTAGACGATGACGGTGTGGCCGAGGTCCGCGGCGTTCCGGTAGAAGTCGCGGCGCTCGCCGCTGCGATGCGGCGTGAAACCGAGGAACGTGAAGGGGAGAGGGGCGATCCCGCTGGCGACGAGGGCGAGGACGCCGGCGAACGGGCCGGGGATCGGCTCGACGGCAATCCCCCGCTCCCGCGCCATGCGCACGATCCGGTAGCCGGGATCGGAGACGAGCGGCATTCCGGCATCGCTCACGATTGCGACGACGTCTCCATGCTCGATGCGGTCGATGTAACGCGCCGCCTTCTCGTCCTCAGTATGCTCGTCGTAGCGCTCCGCCGGCTTGTCGATCCGGAAGTGCGTGAGCAGCTTGCGCGTGTGGCGCGTGTCCTCGCAAAGGATCACGTCCGCCGACTGCAACGCCTCGACCGCGCGCGGCGGCATGTCGGACAGGTTTCCGATCGGTGTGCCGACGATGAGCAGCTTTCCGCGCACGCCGTAACGATAAACGACGTGTGTGTGAACTAGTGCACGTGCGACACCCATCCGTCGCCGGTGCGGTTGTCAACCGAGGAGCCGTATGCCGTCCACCAGTTGAAGTTCGAGAGGGAGGTGCTGACCTGAAGCGACAGGTCGCCCCACGTGCCCGTCGGCAGTGCCACCTGTTCCATCGAGTAGGGCTGAACGGAGACGTTGAACGTGGTGGAACCAAAGATGCCGATGACTCGCACCGTGAACGTTTGCGGGTCGCCGTAGATGTTCACGAGGCCGGCATTGGTCCGGAAGTCGGCGTCCTGCCGCAGGCCGTACGCGTATGACGTGGCGA
The DNA here is from genome assembly GCA_036498125.1 of Thermoanaerobaculia bacterium. Taxonomy (GTDB): domain Bacteria; phylum Acidobacteriota; class Thermoanaerobaculia; order Gp7-AA8; family Gp7-AA8; genus DASXHZ01. The sequence goes on along the minus strand of DASXIH010000283.1, from coordinate 421 downwards.
GATCGTCCTGGACGTCGACGGCGGGAAAGTCCTGCGACATCGTTCCGTTGGTGCTCGGCTGCGTCGTGTAGATCCGCGAGAAGCCGTCGATGCTCGCCGATTTGTCGATGTTTCCTGCGCTGTCGACGGCGATGATGACGACGCTGCCGAGCCCCGACTTGCCGAGTACCGAAGCGACGAAGTCATGCTCAGTATCGACTGTCGATGCCGGCAACGTGAAGTACAGAACTGCCGAGGTCCCGTTGTTGACGCCTCGCGCAATCCAGGCGACGCTGATCCGCTGCGCGGTCGATCGCCGGTTGGACAGTGCGAAATCCGAACGGAAGTACGTTCCGAAGTTTCCCGGCAGGCTTCCAGCGGCGGGGATCACGAACGCGTACGTCTCCCAGTCGACGCTGATCACTTGGGCGTGGACCTGTTG
>DASXIH010000282.1:0-4943 GCA_036498125.1 Thermoanaerobaculia bacterium | reverse complement strand
AGCAGGTGATGAGCGACGTCCCGGTCGGCGTCTTCATCAGCGGCGGCATGGACTCGTCCATCCTCGCGGCGCTGGCGTCGAAGACCATCGGCGTCGACAAAGTGCATACCTTCTCCGCGGCGTTCGCCGAGGAGTCTTATGACGAGAGCAACGACGCGAGAATCCTCGCGCAGCAGATGCGGACGACGTACGTTCCCGTGCGCACCGACGAGACCACGCTCCGCGAGGCATTCGACAACGTGACGCAGCGCGTCGCCGAGCCGCTCGCCGACGCCGCCATCCTCCCGACGTTCCTCCTCGCGCGCGAAGCGCGCAAGTACGTGAAAGTCATCCTCAGCGGCGAAGGCGCCGACGAGCTGTTCGGCGGTTATCCGACCTACATCGGCCACAAAGTCGCCCCGCTCTACGACGCCCTCCCATCCTTCGCCCGCGCCATGCTGCGCAAGTCTGTCCAGCGCGTCCCGCCGTCGTCGAAGAAAGTGACGCTGGAGTTTCTCCTCAAGCGCTTCGTCCACGACGCCGAACGGCCGTGGCGGGAGCGGCATTTGGCGTGGTTTGGGACGGGTTACGAGGTTGCCGGGTCGCGCGGTTACGACGTGCCCCCGCCAACCTCGGAACCCCGTAACCCCGTAACCGGCGCCATGCTCCTCGACTACACGAGCTACCTAAGAGACAACCTTCTCGTCAAAGTCGACCGCGCCACCATGCTCTCCTCGGTCGAGGCGCGTGCGCCGTACCTCGACCGGGCCGTCACGCGGTTCGCGCTCTCGCTGCCGCCGGAGCTTCGCGTGCGGCGCCTGACGACGAAGTGGGTCCTCAAGAAGGCGGCGGAGAAGTGGATCCCGAAGGACGTGATCTACCGGCGGAAGCGGGGACTGTCCGTGCCGGTTGCGAACTGGATCAACGGCGGCCTCCGGAGCGAAGTCGATCGCCTCCTTGCGCCGTTACGCCTCCGCTCGCACGGCATTGACGAGGTCTACGTCCGGCAGCTCCTCGACGACCACCGCTCCGGCCGCGCCAACAACGCCAAAGCGCTCTGGGCGATCGTGATGCTCGAAGCGTGGTTCGAGAGGTGGACCTAGTTCACGCTCTCGCCGGCGGACGTCGCGCTGGCTACCGGACGTTTCATCGGCGTCGAGAGGGGATCGTCCAGGCTGATCGCGCAGAGGCGGACCAGGCTCCCTAGCTCCGCCACTTCGAACGGTTTCCGCACCACGCCAGCGACGATGTCGGGATCGACGCGTTTGAACTTCTGGTCCGCGTACGCCGTGATCACCAGGACCACCGGCTTCGTCGGCTGCGGATGCTCGCGCAGGTAGTCGATGACACCGAAGCCGTCGACGTGCGGCATCATCAGATCGAGGAGGATCACGGAGTACTCGTGCTCCTGCAGCTTCTGGATGGCTTCCTCGCCGTCGGTTGCCGCGTCGACGTCCAGCCGTTCGCGTTTCACGATCGTGGTGAGGAGGTGCCGGATCGAGGCGTCGTCGTCAGCGATGAGGATACGAGGGTTGTTTCTTCCGTTGGCGTTCATGCAACTCAGTGAGAGTCAGGTCAGTTGCACCGGCTAGTGAAAAGAGCGTGCCACTCATTCTGCTACCCTCCGCCCCGTGAACTGGAACGACCTCAACCCCATCATCTTTCTGCCCTTGGCGGCCAGCTCGGTCATCCTCCTCGTTGGCTGGGTGCGTTCGGGCCACACGAAACGGCTGCGGGAACGGCTCGTGCCGATGGCGCAGGAGATGGGGTGGTCCGACGTGAAGTGGTCGCGTTTCTTCATGGCGGGCGTGCAGGGCATGTGGAACGGTTACAGCGTCCGCATCCGCCGCGTTCCGCGCCAGAAGAGCATCCCGGAACGGATCGTGGCCGGCATCCGCGTCCAGGCGCCCGCGCGGATTCTCATCACGCGGCGGCAGCACGGCTTGTTCGACGGAAAGCCGCTCGGCTGGTTCGGTCCGCCGGTCGTGGAGCTCCCGCTCTATTCACAATTCTGGATTCGCACCGACGAAATCACGTTGGCTGACCGGCTCATGCACAGCAGCGCCGCCCCCATGCTCGACCGTATCCTCCAGTCACGCCACGACTTTTTCCGTTTGGACGGCAACCAGCTCGCCGTTCAACGTCTCAGCGCCACCGACCCCGACGAGTTCACCCGTCTCGCGCGCGAAGAGTGGGAGCTTCTGCACATCGTGGTCGACACCCTCTCGCTGCGTCCCTAATCCGTCCCTAATCCTGCAGGTCCAACGGGAGCACCAGCCCGATGCCGAGCAGCCCCTGGCGCTCGGCGAGCGGGATCCAGTACCACTGCGAGTCGTGGCCGCCGACCGACATCCGCACGAGGACTCCCGATTCCCCCTTCGTGAACGGATTGATGAACGGCGGCGAGAACTCGACCACCGCCATCTGCGCCTGCGCCACCGGGTCGAGCTTCTCGATCGTCTGCCACTTGCACGACGTCGCGCGGAAATCGATCGGCGTCGACTGCACCATCGAGTGGATCGCCGACGCGATCGCCGAGGTGTCGGGATTCGTGTTGTACGAATGCGCCACCGAGCGGAGCGACGCGCCGGTGATCAGCGAAGGCTCCGTCCTCTTCACCACCATCGCCGTATCGCCCGTAATCCCCTCATTGCGCAGCTTCGTACAAGCCGCCTCGATCGCAATGGCAGGCACCGACTTCAAATCCGGCGCCGTAGTCGGCACCGGCCTCAACCCACAACCAAAAGCCATCACGACAACCGCATAACGCATAACGCCTAACGCATAACGCATCTTCAAAACAGCATCCTCAACTGCGGCGTCGCCTTTGCCGCGAAAAATTCACGAATCTCGCTCGCCGCCTTGCGCGAGATCAGCTCGCGAGGCGACTCCTCGTACCAGTCAGTCGGGAAATACCGCGTGTAACTCTCCTGCGTGAACCGCTTGCAGAGCAGCGCGATCACGCCGACGTCGCTCTCGCTCCGGATCACGCGGCCGGCCGACTGCACCACGCGCGTCATCCCGGGGATCAGATACGCGAACTCGAACCCGGCGCCGTACTGCTCGTCGTAATAGCGCTTCAGCAGCTCCTGCTCGAAGCTCACCTGCGGCAGCGCCGGGCCGACCACCATCACGCCCGCGAGCATGTCGCCCTGATAGTCGATCCCTTCCGCGTACATCCCGCCGCTCACCGCGAGGATCAGGTTCCCGTCGCGCGGCTTCTCGCGGAGGATGTCGAGGATCGCGTTGCGCTCGTAGTCCGTCATGTCCGTGCGCTGCACCATGACCTTCTTGCGCAGCGGCGGCATCCGCTCGCTCACCTCGCGCAGGAACGCGTAGCTCGGGAAGAGCGCCAGGTAATTGCCGTCGCTCGCCTCCGCGATGTCGGCCACCGTCGTCGCGATCCGCTCGTAATAGTTCGCGCGCTGCTTGTACGTCGTCTCCACGTCGGCGACGACCACGATCTTCCGGTTCTCGCGCGGGAACGGCGACGGCAGCGAGAGCTCCGTCGTCCGGCTGTCGGGAAACCCGAGGATCTTGCGGTAGAACTCGAACGGCTCGAGCGTCGCGGAGAGCGCGATCGTGGCGTGCGCGGAGTCGAAGATCTTGCCGAGAAAACGCGACGGGTCCTTGCAGAAGATCTTCAGCTTCAGGCCGTCTTTGGTCTGTTCGATCAGCGACGCCAGCTCGTCCGATTCTTCACTGAGTAGATTCGTGAACTTGACCAGTTTGAAGTAGAAATCGATCACCGGATCTTCTTCCTCGGCGATCTTGTTCTCGATCTTCCACCCGATGTACGCGAGGACGATCCGCTCCCACTCGACGCGCTGTTCCACGAACAGCTCCCGATTCGGCTCGCACGTAGCGACGGGCTTCTGCCCGTCGGCCCCTTCGTTCTCGGCGAAGACACTCGCCAGCTCCCGGAAGTGATCGCGCAGAATCTCGATCAACTCCTCCCACCCGTCGATCCAGCAGTTGCGCCCGCGCAGATGGTTCGCGATCGCGTCGAACGACTTCTCGTGAATCTCCGGCGAGTAGTAGCCGCGCCCGCGGTCGACCAGGTTGTGCGCCTCGTCGACGATCAGCACGCAGTCGCTGTAATCGCTCTCCTGCTGGAACGCCTTGAGGCCGACGTACGGATCGAAGATGTAGTTGTAGTCGCAGACGATGACGTCCGCCTCTTCGATCAGCTCCAGCGACACCTCGAACGGGCAGACCTCGGTCGTCTTCGCCATCTCGAACGTGAGGGCCGGATCGAAGTACGACATCTCCGTGACGATCTGCGTCTTGAGGCCGCTCTGCGTCATCTTCTCCGAGTACTTCGCCGCGTACGGGCAGAAGTCCTCGTGGCAGATCATCTCCGTGTGCGCGCACATCTTCTGCTTCGCGCGGATGCGCAGCACGCGGAAGGAGCCGTCGTTGAGCATCCGCAGCGCGTGCACCGCGGCCTCCTGCTGCAGCGTCTTCGACGTGAGAAAGAAGAGCTTTTTCCCGGCGCGAAGCGCCTCGCGGACGGCGGGGTAGAGCGCCGCGATGGTCTTGCCGATGCCGGTCGGCGCGGAGACGAGGAGCGCCTCGCGCTCCCGGATCGCATGCGACACGGCGTTCACGATCTCGTCCTGGTACGGCCGCATCTCGCCGTAAGGGAACTCCAGCCGCTCCGCGAACGCCTTCTTCGCCTCGGACAGCGCCGCCGCCGACTCCAACTCAGCGATTAATGAATCGAGCGAGGCTTCGAGCGTGCTCGCGACGGATTCGCGATCGAATTCGGCATCAACAACTTTTGTGTCGCTCGTGACGAGGTCGATCAGGACGAGCTGCGGGACGAATTCGAAGCCGTCGAAGTCGGGCTGGCTCGATAGAAAGTACGCATAGAGCAGCAGCTGGTACAGGTGCCGGTGCAGCTTCTCCGACCGCGAGAGCGCTTCGAGCTCGAGGTCGAAGTGGATCGACTTCACCTCTTC
>DASXIH010000281.1:0-5564 GCA_036498125.1 Thermoanaerobaculia bacterium | reverse complement strand
CGCCCGCCTCGAGCAGCTCGCCGGCGACGGCGAGGTGCGAGGTGGTCGGCGTTGCGACGACCGCCGCGTCGATTTCCCCCTTCAGCGCCGCGACCGAATCGAAGGGGCGGATGTTCAGCGTCGACGTCACCTCGGCGGCCGCTTCGTCGCGCGGGTCGACGAAGCCGACGACGGTGGCCTCCGGCATCTCGGTGAGGATGCGCGCGTGCACGCGGCCTAAGGAGCCGGTGCCGACGATGCCGACTCTCGTGGTCACCGAATCACGCCTCTCTTCGAGTTGCGGACGAACTCGACGAGGTATCGCGCCTCGGGGTACATGCTGAGATCGTTCTCGATTTGCATCAGCGCGTCTTCCACCTTCAGCTTCGAGCGGATGAGGAGCTTGTACGCGCGCTGCAGCGCTTCGATCGTTTCCGGCGAGAAGCCCTTCCGCTGGAGGCCGATGGTGTTGATGCCGTACGTACCGTTGTCGCGCGAGGCGACGGTCTTGGCGTACGGGAGGACGTCCTGGGTGCACATCGTGCCGCCGCCGATGAACGCGTGCTCGCCGACGCGGCAGAACTGGTGGACGGCGGAGAAGGCGCCGATCTGCGCGAAGTCGCCGACTTCGACGTGTCCCGCGAGCGTGGCGCAGTTCGCGAAGATGGTGTTGCTGCCGACGTGGCAGTCGTGCGCCACGTGCGCGTACGCCATGAAGAAGTTGTGGTTGCCGATGGTCGTGATTCCGCCGCCGCCCGCCGTTCCGCGGTTGAGAGTGACGAACTCGCGGAAGACGTTGTCGTTGCCGATCACGAGCTCGGTGCGCTCCTCGTGGTACTTGAGGTCCTGCGGCGGTCCGCCTACGGAGGCGTGGCCGTAGAAGTGATTGCGCTCGCCGATTCGCGCCGGTCCTTCGATGCGGGTGTAGGAGCCGACGACGGTGCCGCTGCCGATCGTGACGTTCGGGCCGACCAGCGCGAACGCGCCGACGGTCACGTCATCGGCGAGCAAGGCATCGGGGGAGACGGATGCGAGAGGATCGATCCGCGTCATGCCGGCCGCTCCGTCATGACGCTCAGCATCTCGGCCTCGGCGACGATCGCGTCGCCGACCTTCGCCTCTCCGCGCATGCGCACGGTGCTGGCGCGCTTCTGCAGGACGGTGCACTCCATGATGAGCTGATCGCCCGGGATCACCGGCTTCCGGAAGCGCGCCTTGTCGACGCCGCCGAAGAGGAAGAGCTTCTTGTCACGGTCTTCGATGTCCTTGAGGAAGAGGACCGCACAGCACTGCGCCATCGCTTCGACGATGAGAACGCCGGGCATGACCGGATTGCCGGGGAAGTGCCCCTGGAAGAACTGCTCGTTCGCCGAGACGTTCTTCAGACCGACGATTCGTTTGCCGTCCTCGAACTCGAGGATGCGGTCGACCAGCAGCATCGGGTAGCGATGCGGCAGGAGCTTCATGATTTCGAGGATGTTCAACATAGTCACTTTCTCTTGGTGAGCCGCCGCAGCGCGCCTTCGCGCCGCGCGAACTCGCGGAACGGTACTGCAGGGATGCCCATGACTTTCGTGTCGTCCGGGACGTCTTCGAGGACGGCGCTCTTCGCGGCGACCTGCACGCGGTTGCCGATCTTCAGATGGCCGGAGAAGCCCGACTGCCCCGCGACCGCGACGTAGTCCCCGAGCTCGGTCGAGCCGGCGATGCCCACCTGCGAGACGAGGAAGCAGTGCTTGCCGACCTTGACGTTGTGGCCGACCTGCACGAGGTTGTCGATCTTGGTCCCCTCGCCGATGACCGTCTCGCCGAGGGCCGCGCGGTCGATGGTCGAACCGGCACCGATCTCGACGTCGTCTTCGATCCGGACGATCCCGATCTGCGGGATCTTGTGGTGGCGGCCGCCCGACGTGGCGAAGCCGTAGCCGTCGCTCCCGATCACGACGCCGCTGTGCAGGATGCATCGCTTGCCGATGCGGCAGGCGTGGTAGACGGAGACCTGCGGATAGAGGATCGAGCCGTCGCCGATCGTGGCGCCGTCTTCGACCGCAACGTGCGAGTAGATCGTGACGTCGTCTCCGATCACGACGTCGTTGCCGATCGAGGTGAAGGCGCCGATCCGCACGTTGTTGCCGAGCTTCGCCGATTGCGCAACCGACGCGAGCGGCGAGACGCCGAGCGCCGGCTTCGGCCGGTTGTCGAACCAACGTCCGACGACCTGCGCCATGGCGAGATAGGGGTCCTTCACGCGGATCCAGCGGGGATCGTCGCCGTCGAGATCTTTCGAGACGAGCACGGCGGACGCGCGGGTCGAGGCGACCTGCGACGCGTACTTCGGGTTGTGCAGGAAGCTGATCTGCCTCTCGGTCGCCTCGGCGAGCGGGGCTACGCCCTCGACGCGCTGGTCGCGGGAGCCGCGAAACGTGCCGCCGACGAAGTCGACGATCTCACCGAGAGTCACCTCCGACACGGGCGCGCATTCTAGGCCAAAAAGCAAAAAGGCCGCGGATTCCGCGGCCTTTCCATCTGTGATGTCCGTTGTTATTTCGCCGGAGCCGCGGTCTGGGTATCGAAGCGCTTGACGACCGTCTCGGTGATGTCGATCGCGTCCGACGCGTAGACGAGGCCGGACTCGAACTTGTTGAAGATCGCGGCGAGACCCATCTCTTTGCCGATGGCGTCGATGACCGGCTTGATCTTCAATTCGAGGGCGGCGAGCTCCTTGTCGCGCGCTTCACCGACTTCGCGGTCGGCATCTTGCGCGTAGCGCTGCATCGCGATCCGCTTGTCGGAGAGCTGCTTCTGCAGGTCCGTCAGCTTGTCCTCGGAGAGCGAGAGCTTCTTGGTGTTGATGTCGGTCTCGAGAGTCTTCGCCTCTTCATCCATCTTCTGGGCGCGTGCGACCCGCTCGTCCTGCATCTTCTTCAGGCGCTCGTACGCGGCCTTGCCGAGGGTGGAGTTCTGGAGGACACGCTGGACGTCGATGACCGCCACACGCTGCGGGGCGCCCTGCGCGAAGGCGGGAATCGACAAAGCCGCCATCGCGACTGCTGCTAAGAACTTCTTCATGGGGATCTCCTTCTTGATGACTCACGCCGCCGCTGGCGGCGTCGATTATTCGCTTGGACCGGACCGCTTGGTGAAAACTAAATAGAACGCTTCTTAGTACGTATTCCCGATCGTGAACTGGATGCTCTGGAACTGATCGCCCGGCTTCGGACGCATGTTGTGCGCGAAGATGAAACGCAGCGGGAACTGGAAGACCGGCAGGAAAATGCGCAGCTCGGCGCCCGCCGTATAACGCGTCTTCGTGAGGTCCCACTTTTCGTTGTAGGCGTACGCCTGGCCGGCGTCGGCCCAAAGGACGAACCGGAGCGGATCGTTCAGCTTGATGATGTACTCGGCGTTGAGGACGTCGTACTTGTAGCCGCCGGCCGGCTGCGTGATGCCGCCAATCGTCTGCGTCGGGCCGAGGGTGTAGCTCTCGAATCCGCGGACGGAGTACTCGCCGCCGACGAGGAAACGTTCGGTCTCAGGAACGCAGAGCGGCTGGTTCGTCGCCTCTAGCTCCACGCGGCTGTTCGAGCAGTTCTTGTCGAGCGGGTAGATGCGTCCCGCCTCGGTGTTGACGCTGAACGTCGTCCGCTTCGACTGCCGGAAGAACTTGGTGAGGTTCAGCGTCGGCTTCAACGCGTGGATCGAGCCGCCGAGAGGGCCGCCCGAATACGCGAGCGAGAAGACCGCCTTGCCGCCGCGCGTGGTGTCGTACGGGTTGTCGCGTGAGTCAAACGCGTACGACGGCGCGATGCTCGACACGGTGTAGTGGTAGTCGGCGATGTCGGAGACCGGAACGTTGCCGTTCGAGTCCGGCGCCGAGGTGATCTCGTAGTGGATCTTCGCGCGCTCCGCCGCATAGACGAGCGAGAGGCTGTCGAAACGGTGGAGGCGATAGCCGTACGCGATCGAGCCGCCCTTGCCGCGGTTCTCGTATCCGACCGCGGCCGGATAGACCGTGTTGCGGTTGAAGATCGAGATGCCGAGGGAGTTCGGCGTGTCGAGGAACCAGGGATCGGCGTACGAGAGCGCGTAATACGTGACGCGCGTGCCCTTCTGGGCGCTGAGCGAGAGGTTCTCGCCTTCGCCGAGGAAGTTGCGGGTCGCGAACTGCGACTGCAGGAAGAAGCCGCCGCCCTCGGAGTAGCCGCCGCCGAACTGGACGTCGTTCTTCCCCTCTTCGTTCCCCTTCACGAGGATGTCGACCGTCTTCGTCTCCGGATTGACCTTGAAGTCGGGGTTGTCGGTCACCTTGAAGTAGCCGAGCTGCCCGAGCTTATAGAGACTCGACTTGAAGGTCTCCATGTCCATGATCGAGCCTTCCTCGAGGAAGATCTCGCGGCGGAGCACCTTGTCCTTCGTGACGTTGTTGCCCTGGAACTCGAGCTTGCCGAGGCGGAACTGGTCGCCTTCGTAGACGTTCATCTTCACGTCGATGACGTTGCCCGACTTGTTGACGTACTCGGGGTTCACGTACGCGTAGATGTAGCCGCGCATGCGATACGCCTCGCCGAACGCGTCGGCGCGGTCCTGGATCGGCTTGCGGCGGATCGTCTCGCCCTTCTTGATCGGCCAGTTGCCGATGAGCTCCTGGTTCGTGAAGACGGTGTTGCCCGTCGCGGTGACGTCGCCGAAGGTGTGGACGGTCCCCTCGGTGATCGGGATCAGGAGCTTCACGCGCGGCTTCTTGGTGTTCTTGCCGACCGTCGTGATCTTCGGCTCGCCGAAGGTGACGTCGAAGTAGCCGAAGTCCTGGTAGTAGTTCTTCAGGCGCTCCATGTCCTCGTCGAGCTTCGACGGGATGTAGAGGTCCTTCTTCCGGATCCAGGTGACGATGTTGTGGGTCTTGATCTCCTTCATCACCGAGCGGAGGCGGCGCGAGGAGAAGTGGCGGTTGCCGGTGAAGTCGATCGCCGCGATCTTGGCCTTGACGCCCTCGTCGATGTTGAAAAGGATCTTCTTCTCGTTGGTGCCATTCAGGTCGACGATCGAAGGATCGACGCGCGGGTCTTCGTAGCCGTTTTCGGTGTACGCCTTCTTGATCGCCTCGGCCGCGCGGCTGAGGAGCGTCTGCTCGATGGTGCTGCCGATGTGGAGGTCGATCTTCTCGCGCTCCAGCACTTCGGTAATCTTGTTCGTGGCGAGGTCTTTGTTGCCGCGGTACTCGACGGAGCCGATGCGCGGCCGCTCTTTGACCACCGCGCGAACGACGACGCCGCCGGTTTCGGTCTTGTCGGCTTCGATGGTGATGTCGTCGAAGAGACCGGTCTGCCAGAGACTGAGGAAGTTCTTCTGGATCGCGGTCGGATCGTACGGATCGCCGGGCTGGATGCCGAGATAGACGCGAATCGTGTCGCTGGCGACTGAGGTGTTGCCGCTCGCTTCGAAACGATCGATCTTCAATCCCGCCAGCGGGTCGCCCGAAATGTTGGGGTGCGCCGACGGGCCCACCGGCGTGGGAGTGGGTTTCGCAGTCAGCGGCTGATCGGTGATCCTGCCGGAACCGGAGTCGATGATGGTTCCGGGCCGCG
>DASXIH010000280.1:0-2212 GCA_036498125.1 Thermoanaerobaculia bacterium | reverse complement strand
CGAGGTTTCGGCGCGTGACAACTGGATGGTCGCGTTCGTCAGCCTCGGCGAGGGCTACCACAGCTTCCACCACCGTTTCCCCGCCGACTTCCGCAACGGCCTTCGCTGGTACGACTTCGATCCGGCGAAATGGTTCATCCGCGCGCTACGCACCGTCGGTCTCGCGAGCGATCTCGTCGCCACGCCGCCGCCGCAAATCGAGCAGGCGCGCATGCGCGCCGCGCTGCACCTCGTCGAACAGCGCGTCGAGAACGCGCCGCAACACCTCGCCGACGACTTCCGCGCCCGCGTCACCGCCGCCGCCCAGCACCTCGAGCAGGCGTTCGCGCTCTGGCGGCAGCACGTCGAGGAGCGGACCCAGGCCGCCAATCGCTGGCGCGAGACGCGCCGCCAGGCCCGCCGCCACGTCCGCCGCTCGCGCCGCGAATGGAAGGGCGCTCTGCGCGTGATCGCGCGCACGCCGGTCGTGGCGTAAACACCAAAAGCCCTATTTGACCGCGACGCCGAGCTTGCTCAATGCACGCTCGGCGTCGCGCGCTTTGCGCGGGAAGAGGCAGCGCAGCGCGCAGACTCGCCGGTAGAGATCGACCGCGGCGTCGCGTTCGCCCGCGTCCGCCTTTGTCCGCGCGTTATCGAGAATGTGGTCGAGCTCCAGATCACGGCTCGCCAGCGCGTCGCGCACCATCTTCTCGACTTCCTGCGTGTGCAGCGAGCCGGCGTCGCTCTTCACGCGCGCCACGACCGTGCCGCTGCCGTCGACCAGCACCGCCGCGGGCAGCTCCTCAGCGCCGAGCTTCGCGATCGTCTCGTCGTCGTCGGGCCTGATGATCTGCATCGCGACGCACTGCGACGCGGAGAGAGCGAGAGAGCGGGACGTGATGAGCGGCGAATGACGGATTTCGTCGCGCGTCGCCGGGATCCAGTTCAGAATCAGCTCGTTTTTCGCCGGCGCGTCGCCATGGTTCAGCACCTTCCACGGGACGAATGTCGCCGGCGCGTTCGCAGACTGAATTTGTGCCGCAACTACGGCCGCCATCGCAAATGCGGATACAGCCGACGCGCCAACGCGACCCTGCGACATCGTTCCTCTCTGCGGTGCGGGCGATTATAGTCGAGCTGCATGGCGTCGAATCCTGAACGGCTGGGCCGCTACGACATCCTGCGACCGCTCGGATCGGGAGGGATGGGCGAGGTCTACGTCGCCCACGATCCGCTCCTCGGCCGCAACGTCGCGATCAAGATTCTGCCAGAGCGGCTCGCCACCGACCGCGACTCGCTCGCGCGCTTCACGCAGGAAGCACGCTCCGCCTCGGCGCTCTCGCATCCGAACATCGTCACGATCTACGAGATCGGCACCGATCACGGCAAGCCGTTCATCGCGATGGAGTACATCGACGGCCGCGACCTGCGCACGCTCATCAACGAGGGGCCGCAGACCAACCGGCTGACGATCGACGTCGCCGCGCAGATCGCCGACGGCCTCGCCGCCGCGCACGAGCACTCCATCGTCCACCGCGACCTGAAACCGGAAAACGTCATGGTGACGAAGGACGGCTTCGTGAAGATCCTCGACTTCGGACTCGCGAAGCTGCTCGCCGAGGGCGGCGACGAGCTGTCGAAGACGGTGGAGTATCGCGCGCCGTCGACGACGCCCGGCACGATCCTCGGCACGGTCGGCTATATGTCGCCCGAACAGGCGACCGGCCGCCGCATCGACTTCCGCTCCGATCAATTCGCCCTCGGCGCGATGCTCTACGAGCTCGCCACCGGCCACGCGGCGTTCGAGCGCGAGAACGCGATCGACGTGATGTCCGCGATCCTCCACGAAGAGCCGCCGCCCGTGCGCGATTTCAACGCGCGGGCTCCGCTGCCGCTCACGTGGGTCATCGACCGGCTGCTGCAGAAGGAGCCTTCCGGGCGCTACGAGACGACGCGCGAATGCGCGAACGAGCTCAAAGCGCTCCGCGACCGCATCCACGCCGAGGGAAGCGCGCTCGATCTTCCGAAGCCGCCGGTATTGACGTCGAAACAGCGCCGCACCATCGGGATCGCGGGCGGCACCGCGATCGCGCTCCTTCTCTTCCTCGCGGCGGTGCTGATGAATCGCCGCCAGATGAGCGGTCCGCAGGGCACCGCGGCGATTGCACAGCAGCAGCCGAAGAGCTACGTCGCCGTCCTCCCATTCCGCGACCTGTCGGGCGACGCGAACGGA
>DASXIH010000279.1:0-10135 GCA_036498125.1 Thermoanaerobaculia bacterium | reverse complement strand
CTCCTCGACGTCTTCGCCCTGGTTATCGTCAATCTGGACGTAGGGCGGGCTTCAGCCCGCCTGGACGGGCTGAAGCCCGTCCTACGTGGTGAATAGATCCGAGCCACCCCTGCGTTCCTCTCATATCCGACGGCCCTAGCGAGCCGCGTAACCTTTCGTCCATGCCACCGTCGAAGAGTCGAGAAACAGGGGAGATGAAGCACCTGAGCGATCAGGAGTTGATGCGCATCGTTCAGGCGGGCGACCTCTCCCCAGCGTCTGAGATTTACGACCGCTACAGCGGGCGTATCTACAACTTCGCGCTCCGGTTCCTGAAGAACTCGGAGGCAGCCGAGGACGCCACTCAGGAAGTCTTTGTCAAAATGATCAGACACGCGAGCCAATTTCAGGGTGACGCCAAGCTGTCGACGTGGCTCTTCTCCATTACGGCGAACTGGTGCCGCGACTTCCTGAGAAAGGCCGACAACAAGAGCAAAGAGAGCGACGACGTCCTGGTGACGCTCCCCGCTCCGGCCGAGCAGGCGCCCGACCGGAACCTCGAGCAGCGAGAGAACGAGGAGCGCATCCAGCGCGCCCTGAAAGCTCTCACCCCGGAGCAGCGGGAGGCGATTCTCCTCTCGCGCTACCAGGGCTTGTCGTACGCCGAGATCGCGCAGATCTCGGGATGCAGTGAAGGTGCAGTGAAGACGCGTGTCTTTCGCGCTATGGAGACCTTGAAGAAGGCCCTCCTGGGTGAAGCGCGCGGAGGTGACCGATGGCTGAATGCAGTGCGATGAGAGAGTCGATGCCGATGCTCCTGACCGAGTCGCTCGATGCGAACGGGCGTGAGCTCGCGCATCAGCACATCGAGTCGTGCGCCGCGTGCGGCGAAGAGTGGCAGGCGCTGAAAGAGACGTGGGCGCTCATGGAAGAGCTGCCCGTCGTCGAAGTGCCGTCGCGCGTGCGCGACCGTTTCCTCGCCGAGGTGATGCCGGCCGCGCCGCCGTCGAACGTCGTTCCGTTCCGGCGCCGTGCCGCGTTCAAGTGGCTCGCGCAGGCGGCGGCCGTCGTGATCATCGCCGGCGGGTCGTACTTTGCCGGCCACCGCAACGTCACCATCCAGCCGACCGAGGCAAAGATCATCGGCGCCACGCCGGTCAAGTACATCCCGGCGGATCAACCGTCATCGCTCTACTCCATCGCCGAGACGCGGGTTCTCCCGGCGTCAGCGATCAGCCCGAACATCGAAGGGCGTCCCGAGATCGACAACGTGCAGTTCGTCGATCCCGATGCCGCTGACGGAAAGATCGGCGTGGCGTTCGACATCACGTCGCACGTGACCGTCAACGGCAGCCCGAACGACAAGAGCATGGTCCGGTTGCTGTCGTACGTCCTGCAGTCGTCCGACCGCGCCTCGCTGGCGCGCTCGCACACGCTCGACGTCGTCCGCAGTACCTACGGAAATTCACCCGACACCGATCCCGAGATCGCGCAGGCGCTGGCGAAGGTGCTCCGCACCGACGATCACAACCAGGGCGTGCGCATCGCCGCCGCCGACATGCTGAAGACGCTGCCGACGAAGGCGACGAGGTCGGAGCCGACGCGCGACGCGCTCATCGAGGCGCTCCGCAGCGATCCGAATCCGGCCGTCCGCATCAAGGCCGTCGAGGCGCTGGCGAAGATGGCGTCCGCAGGGCAGCCGCTCGCGCCGGAAGCGGTCGACATGCTGCGCCAGAAGGCATCGCAGAGCGACGAGAACCTATACGTCCGCGTCAAGGCGGCGGAAGCGCTCAGCCAGATCCACTGATGAAACGTTCGCTTTACTCATTCTTCGCGATCATCCTCGGCGCTGCGGCCGCTTCGGCGGCGACGTTCGGCGCCGCGGAGGTCTACCAGAAGGCGGCGCCTCTCGACGGCGACGGCCAGCTGGTCGTGGTGAACCCCTTCGGTGACATCGAAGTCATCGGCGTCGACGGCCTCAAGGAAGTCCAGTTCACGGTCCGCAAGTCGGTGAGCGGCGTCGATGACGCAGCGATCAAAGAAGGCCGCGAGCAGACCGCGCTCCTGTTCGAAGGCGACAACAAGAGCCGCCGCATCACGACGGCCACGCCGTTCATGCACGACCGCCGCTGGGCTTCCGGAGTCGACTACGTGATCCGCGCTCCGAAATCGGTCCGCGTCCACATCGAAACGCATACGGGCGTGAAGATTCACGTCGCGAACATCTCCGGCGCCGTCTGGGTGAAGAACGTCAACGGCATCATCGATCTCGACAACGTGACCGGCTCCGTCACCGTGGACAGCGCGAACGGCAGCGTCGTCTACGAAACGATCTTCAAGCCGGCCAACGAGATCCAGATCTCGACCATCAACGGCAACGTGGAGCTCAGCGTACCGGCCGACTCTTCGTTCCGGTGGGCGGGGCAGACGCTCCGCGGCGACTTCTACACCACGATCCCGAGCACCGGTCGCTTCGCCGGCCCGATGTTTCGCGGCGCCGTCAACGGAGAGCGCGGACCGCAGTTGAGCACGACCTCGCTCATGGGGAACGTCTACGTCCTGCGCCGCGGAACGCGCGCCGAGGACGCGCAGTCGATGCGCGCGGCAATCGTGGCGGCATCGAACGGGGGCGCGAGCGGCGAGAGTCTGCCGCGCGGTGTCCTCGGAAAGAGCCTGCAGGTCGCTTCATTCGACGGTGACCTGATCTTCTCCACTCCGCTGGGCAACGTCTCGGTCGGCCAGGTGCATGGCACCGCCCGCGTCGAGACGCGCGCCGGCGAGGTGCATCTCGGCTCCGTCACCTCGCAGTGCGACGTCGTTTCGCTCGGCGGGCCGGTGACGCTCGGCGAAGTTCACGGTGCGCTGACCGCGCGGACGACCGCCGGAGACGTCATGATCAACGCGACGTACCAGGGCGCCGTCGTCTCGACCGGCGGCGGCATGATCCGCATGCTCTACGCGGCCGGCGCAACGAACCTCCACTCGGCCGGCGGCGACATCGTCGTGCGGCAGGCGACCGGCCCGATCAGCGCGGAAACGCGCTCAGGCGACGTGACGATCGTGCTCGATCCGATCATCCGCAGCGCGGCGGTCGACCTGAAGTCGTCGGAAGGCAACCTCACGTTGTACGTGAACTCGCAGCTTGCGGCCGACATCGACGCGACGCTCATCACGAGCGATCCCGACGCGAACTCGATCCGCAGCGACTTCCCGGGCCTGACCATCCGCCGCGACCAGGTCGGCAAGAAGACCCGGATCCGCGCGACCGGCAAGGTGAACGGCGGCGGCGACCGCGTGTCGCTCTACGCCGAGGATGGCGACATCACCATCCGGACCACCATGTCCGGCGCCGGCGTCAGCAGCCCGGCCATACGCCCGTGATTGCTGCCCTTCCGTACATCGCATAGCATTCGCGCGCCAGAAGGAGGACGCGTGAAGAATCTCATTTGCGCGGCGCTCGCAATCGCAGTTTTTGCCTGTGCGCCCGCGAACAACACCAATACCGCGAGCGACACAGCTGCGACGAGCGCCACCGCAGTCACTGCCACGAACACCACGACCGCGCCGACCACGGGCGCTGCCCCGAACACGGCCACCATGCCGAAGGCGGGAGACGAAGCGAAACCGGCGGGCTACTACGACAACAAGATCGCCGAGCTGCACACGACCGCCGGCGAGATCGACATCCGCTTCTTCCCCGACAAGGCGCCGAACCACGTGAAGAACTTCATCGACCTCTCAGAGAAGGGCTTCTACAACGGGACGAAGTTCCACCGCGTCATCCCCGGCTTCATGATCCAGGGCGGCGACCCGAACACCATCTCGGGCGATACTTCGACCTGGGGGGCCGGTGGCTCGGGCAGGAACGTCAACGCCGAGTTCAACAACGTTCACCATGCGCGCGGCATCGTTTCGATGGCGCGTTCGGATGACCCGAACAGCGCGTCCTCGCAGTTCTTCATCTGCGTCGCCGACGCCCCTTCGCTTGACGGCCAGTACACGGTCTTCGGCGAAGTGACGAAGGGGATGGACGTCGCCGACAAGATCGTCGAGGCGCCGCGCGGCGAGAGGGACCGGCCGAACAATCCGACCACGATCGAGAAGGTCGTCATCCGCGACGCGAAGCCGGGCGAAGGAGTGGGAGAGAAAAACAAATGACCGCCTACGACAACAAGATCGCCGAGCTGCACACCAGCAGCGGCGAGATCGACATCCGCTTCTTCCCGGACAAGGCGCCGGGTCACGTGAAGAACTTCATCGACCTCGCGGAGAAGGGCTTCTACAACGGGACGAAGTTTCATCGCGTCATCCCCGGCTTCATGATCCAGGGCGGAGACCCGAACACGATTTCGGGCTCTCCGTCGGGCTGGGGGACGGGCGGCTCAGGCCAGCACGTGAAAGCCGAGTTCAACGACGTGCACCACGCCCGCGGCATCGTCTCGATGGCGCGCGCGAACGACCCGAACAGCGCCTCGTCGCAGTTCTTCATCTGCGTCGCCGACTCCGGCTTCCTCGACCGCCAGTACAGCGTCTTCGGCGAGGTGATCAAGGGGATGGACGTCGCTGACAAGATCGTCGCCGCGCCGCGCGGCCCGAACGACCGGCCGAACAGCCCCACCACCATCGAGAAGGTCGTGATCCGCGACGCCCAGCCCGGCGAAGGCGCCACGAGCGGCAAGTAATGTGAAACGTAGGACGGGCTTCAGCCCGTCCGGGCGGGCTGAAGCCCGCCCTACATACCGATGAGCACTGCGGCTCCATTGCCGGACGAAGCGGCCGACGCGCTACGCGATTGGCTCGGAACGAATTGGACGGCGTTGCCGCTGACCGGCGACGCCTCGGTTCGCGCCTACTACCGTGTCCGCCGCTATGCCGGCGAGACTTTCGTCCTGGCCTACTACCCCCCGGAGGTTCGGACCGACCTGCAGCGGGTCATGCGCGCCTATCGCTCCGTCGCGAAGAACGCGTACGTTCCCCGCGTCATCGAGTTCAACGACTTCGCGTCGCTCCAGCAGGACGTCGGCGATCACACGCTGTACGACCTCTTGAACGAGAACCGTGAAGAAGGCGTGCGCTGGTACCGGAAGGCGATCACGCTTCTCGCGTACTTCCAGCAGTCGGGAGACGTCGGCGTCAACGCCGGCTTCGACGCCGAATTCTTCGGGCGCGAGCTCGAGATGTCGCGCGAGTTCTACGTCGAGAAGCTGATGGGCGTGGGACGCCAGAAGTCGATGGAGCTGACGCCGGTGCTGGAGAAGCTCGCGACGAACGTCTCGCTGCATCCGTACGTCCTCTGCCATCGCGACTACCACGGTCAGAACATTCACCTCTTCAATGAGAACCTCTATCTCCTCGACTACCAGGACCTGCGCATGGGTCCCGATACGTACGACCTGGCGTCGCTGCTGCGCGACCGCGGCGTCGCGCGGATCATCGGCGAGGAGACGGAGCTGGAGCTGATCGACTACTACGCCGAATGGCGCGCGGTCGGCTTTCCCGGCAAGAGCCCGCTGCCGCATGGCGAGCGGCGCTCGATCCGGCGCCGCTACTTCGAGACGCTGCTGCAGCGCTCGATCAAGATCCTCGGAACGTTCGCGAAGCAGCCGATCACGCGCGGACGGATGCACTACCTCGAATTCATACCCGCCACGCTCGAGAGCGTGCAGCGCTGTCTTCACGAGCTGCCGGACTACGGCGCGCTCGCGTCACTGCTGCCGATGACGTTCGACGCTGCTGCCGCGCGCGAGCGGGCGGAAAGGATGTTCCATGGCGAAACACAAACTGACGCTGCTGCCGGGTGACGGCATCGGCCCCGAGGTCACCGCGAGCGTGGTGGCCATCCTCGAATGTGCGGGAGTCGACATCGAGTGGGAGAAGTACTTCGTCGGCTCCGAGGCGATCTCGCGCTTCGGCGATCCGCTCCCGCAGGAAGTGCTCGATTCGATCCTGCGGAACAAGGTGGCGCTGAAGGGCCCGGTGACGACGCCGATCGGTACCGGCTTCTCGTCGATCAACGTGCGGCTGCGGAAGACGCTCGACCTCTACGCGAACCTTCGCCCGGTCCGGTCGATGCCGAACATCAAGACGCGCTACGACGACATCGACCTGATCGTCGTGCGCGAGAACACCGAGGACCTCTACAGCGGGCTGGAACACGAAGTCGTTCCGGGCGTCGTCGAGTCGCTGAAGATCATCACGCGGCGGGCGTCGACGCGGATCGCGAAATTCGCATTCGACTACGCACAGACGCACGGACGCAAGCGGGTGACCGCGGTTCACAAGGCCAACATCATGAAGCTGTCGGACGGCCTGTTCCTGCAGTGTTTCCGTGAGGTGGCGACGGACTACCCGAACATCGAAGCCGACGACCGGATCATCGACAACCTCTGCATGCAGCTCGTCATCAATCCGAATCAGTTCGACGTGCTACTGCTCGAGAACCTGTACGGCGACATCGTCTCCGACCTCACGGCGGGTCTCGTCGGCGGCCTCGGCGTGGTCGCCGGTGCGAACATCGGCGAGAACGGCGCCGTGTTCGAGGCGGTGCATGGGAGCGCGCCCGACATCGCGGGCCAGAACAAGGCGAACCCCCTCGCGCTGCTGCAGTCGGCGGTGCTGATGCTCTATCACCTCGGCGAGAGCGGCCCGGCCAAGCGCGTGCACGACGCCATCACGATCGTCCTCGGCAGCGGCGGGGAGCACCGGACGAAGGATATCGGCGGCAGCGGCAACACCTCCGACTTCACCGGCGCGATGTGCGAAACGCTGCGCAGGGGGACGCGAGCGACCGATTGAGCTTCGAGGATGGTGTCCGGCTGTTCAACGAACGCGAGTTCTGGCACGCGCATGAAGCGTGGGAAGAGCTCTGGCTCGAAGCCGATGACGACGACCTCGTTCTCTATTACCAGGGGCTGATCCAGCTGGCGGCGGCGTACCACCACATGAAGCGCGGCACGTTCTCCGGCGCGGTGCGTCTGTTCGACGCGGCGCTCCAGAAACTGGAACGCTTTCCGCTGGTGTTTCACGACCTCGATCGCGAAGACGTTGTCAAGAGCGCGCAAGATCATCGTCAACGCGCACAACGCGGCGAATTTCTCGATCAGAGCGAGTATCCCAAGCTACAATTCCAACACCCCATTTGACCCTCACTTCTCTGTAGAGGTGGACATGCAGGAAATCGATCAGCGCGACCGCGAGCTCCTCAACGCTCTACAAGGAGACGTGCCGCTGGCATCGACGCCATTCGCCGTCATTGGCCAAATGATCGACATGTCGGAGAAGGAGGTCATCAAGCGCATCGAGCGGTTAAAGCGCGAAGGCGTGATCCGCCAGGTCTCCGCCCAGTTCGACATGCGCGCCCTCGGCTACCGTTCGTGCCTCGTCGCTGCCAGCGTGCCCGACGAGAAGGTCGAGCAGGCGGCGAATGCGATCAACGCGCATCCCGGCGTGACGCAGAACTACCGCCGCAATCACGAACTGAATCTCTGGTTCACGATCGCTGTCGGCAGCTCTTCGAAGCTCGGACTGGAGCGGACGATCGAGATCCTCGGCGAGCAGGCGGAGTGCGACTCCATCCGGGCGCTCCCGACGCTCAAGCTGTACAAGACGAGCAGCGCCGACGGATCCGAAAGCCATTCCGAGGCGGACGTCGACGTGACGCCGCTCAGCTCCCAGGAGATCGAGTGCGTGCAGCTGCTGCAGCGCGATCTTCCGCTGCATCCGCGGCCGTTCGAGACGCTGGCCCGCAGCACGACGCTCGGCCCCGACGAGATCCTCGCCTCGGCGCGCGCGCTGTTGTCGCGCGGACAGATGCGGCGGTTCGGCGCGTTCGTCCTGCCGCGCAAGAGCGGCTTCCTCGCGACGGCGATGGGTGTCTGGGCCGTCCCCGCGGACCGTGCCGACGAGCTCGGACGGAAGATGTCCGAGAACCGGGCGGTCTCGCACTGCTACCTCCGGCCGACGTACGACGACTGGCCGTACAACCTCTACACGACCGTTCACGGCCGTTCGGTCGACGAATGCGAGTCGATCATCAACGATCTCGCCATCGACAGCGGCGTGGAGGAGAAGCGCGCGCTCTACCCGACGCGCGAATTCAAGAAAGTGCGTCTCCAGTTCTTCGCGCCCGAGGCCGAGGAGTGGGAGTCGTCCCACGCCGGCGCCCGGGAAGCCGCCGCGTCTTAGGTCTGCTCTAGAAGATCGGGTTCTCGACGTGGTGGTGCTGGTGCCACTGGTACGTGTAGCCGGGGAAGTCGACCGGCACCGTGTACTCGACGTCGATGGTGATGGTGTTCTCTGCCCGGGCGATCTTGATGTTGTCTTCCGTGACCGGCAGATGAACTTCCTGCGCCTTCTCGAGGATCCGCTTCTGGATGACGGTGTCGCTGTGCTGACCGGCGGACTTGCCTTCGTCGATGCAAACCTGCCGGAGGTCGGCCATGTTCGCTTTGATCGGGATGATCTTGTAGGCAACGATCACGGCGACCACGAGGATCACCAGGCCGACGATACAGCCGAAATTTCCCTCACCAGCTTCCCGGCGATTGCTGCGGCGCATGGAACGGACCTCCTGCGACGAAGCTTAACCGATTGGACGGTGTGACGACCACAGCACCATCCGTTCGCGTCCGATGATCGCGCTTCGCGGCAGGACGCCCCACGAGCGGCTGTCGAGCGAGTTCGCCCGGTTGTCGCCCATGACGAAGTAGCAGTCGTGCGGAACGATCTGCGGATCGATTGCGCCGCTCGCCCCCTGCTGCGCGACGTACGGCTCCGCGATCGCTTTTCCGCCGATGACGACGCGGCCGAGGCGCGAGGCGATCAGGTCGCCCTGCGTGGCGATGACGCGCTTGATGAGAACCACGTCGCCGTGGCGGAAGACGACCACGTCCCCGCGCTGCGGCTGGGCGTCGGCGGCGTACGGCGTCACGACGATGTGATCTCCCGGCGTGAGCGTCGGGGCCATCGAGGCCGAGGGGATTGTGTAGAGGTGCACGAACCCGCGGGCGACCAGCGCCAGCGCGACGGCGGCCACGATCGGCTCGACGATGAGGAGGAACGACTTCATCAAACTGAGAAACAACAGCTGTAGCGCCGGCAATCCTGCCGGCGTCTACCGCGACGCGTGCATCGTCTCGGTCGACGGTTTCGGCAGCGCCGCCGAGCTCAGCACCGAGTAGACCGGCATCTTCTGCTGGAGTCCTTTGAGCGCGAACTCGCCGAGCGATTCCGTTTCGAAGCTGCCGAGCGTCCGGTCGATCGTGTTCTGCGAGATCACCACCTGCCCCGGCTTCGCGACCCCGCTCTCGAGCCGCGACGCGATGTTCACCGCGCTGCCGAGGACCGTGTAGTCGACGCGCTTCTCGGTGCCGACGTTCCCGACGACCGCCGGCCCGCTGTTGATGCCGACGCGGATCCGCACCTCGGGAAGGCCTTCTTTGTCGCGCTCGGCGTTCCAATCACCGACCAGGCGCTGCATCATGAGCCCGGCGAGAATCGCGCGGTCGGCGTGGTCTTCCTGCGGAATCGGCGCGCCGAAGAACGCCATCACGGCGTCGCCGATGAATTTGTCGAGCGTGCCGCCGTACGAGAAGATCGACTCCACCGCGCACGAGAAGAAGTGCGAGAGGAACTCCGCGACCTCCTCGGGCCGCTTCGTTTCCGACACGGTCGTGAATCCCGAGATGTCCGCGAACAAAATCGACACCTCGGCGTTGCGGATCTCCGACTCGTCGGCCGAGATGACGCCCTTCACGATCTCGTCGATGACGGCGGGGGAGTGATACCGCTCCATCTTCGAGCGGATCTTCCGTTCCTGCTCGATCTTCTCCGACATCTGCGCACGCTCGATGGCCACGGCCGCGAAGTTCGCGAGCGCCGTCAGGAGGTCGAGGTCCTCTTCGTTGAAGCTGCCGATGTGGATCGACGAATCGACCTGCACCGCGCCGATCACGCGCTGCCGGTTCCAGAGCGGAACGCACATCGCCGAGCGGATGCCGTGGATCGCGATCGATTTTCCGCCGAGGAGCCGGGCGTCTTCGAGCGCGTTCGACGTCATCAGCGCAACCTGTTGATCGGCGACCATCTTCAGGATCGTGCGGGAGATCGGAATGTCCCGCGCCTCGGACGCTTCGAGGAACCGCGTCAGCTTCGGCAC